>JAESTY010000304.1 GCA_016763355.1 Immundisolibacteraceae bacterium | reverse complement strand
TAATGCACTTTAAAGGGCGCTGGAAGCTGATCAACATATCGATAGCCTGTTACCTGCGGAGGTTCGTCAAAAGGACGCCAGATCCGGCCAACGAAATAATCTGTGAATAGACAACCCAAACCAATGCTAGCGCCCACCATTAACAGAACCGCCAACCAGCCCTTCAGCCGTATAACGCTGCCATCATTATTGGCCATTAACTTTCCCGCTCAAGTCTGTTCATCCAGAACATCCATACGACCAACAACACGGCAAAAATAACCCAGCCAAAAGTCGCATGATCATTTACTAATGGACTTTTCATATCGGTTATATAGCCAATAATCACGATAACAATTATTCGTACCCAGTTACCCACAAGTGCAAGCGCAAGCAAACTGGCGACACAAAGCGCCCTTGCTCTTTTTGTCCTGAAATAAAGGTAGGCATATAGTAGAGAGATAGCTAACGCACTGACCATAAACCTTAAGCCGGAACAGCCATCATCGACAACAAACACACCGCTAGCCAGTTCAATCCGATAGCCTTCTACATAACTTGGAATCGGACTCAACCTGAGAAATTGCTCAGTGGCTTTTAAGGAAATAAGACGGAATACCGGGTTTAGATAGTCCCATAGAGGCAGTGCCATCAAACTGTATAGCGCCGGGAAATAGGACTCAGAATCCGCGGCCACTTCAGGCCTGCGCACGCCAAATAAAGCTACCGGAATCACCGTAAAGGCGACCACCAACGCGCTAAATTCGACCACTTGAATATGCATTATTGAGCTAACGTGAATAACACTCGACACGGCCACAAACAGTAGCACTAAGACCCAGGCCGGCTGAAGCGTTAACGTCGGCCTGGCCAGTAGCTGCTGCACCACCAGCCAGACCGATACTGGCAGAATCACTAATCCCTGACTAGATTCATGGGAACTCCACCAATTTTCCAGAAGTGGTTCGATGAAGTCGTAATTAAATATTACAAAAACGGCATAAACCAGAACCAACGGTAATAGAGCAGAAAGTTTGGTTACACCTATGCCGGGGTGATTTAAAGGCACCATTATTTATTCTTCCATCATCATGTTATCAACAACCGCTAGCTGTGCCACCTGACTTGACTGCGCATACTGTAGGCTATACTTAAGATTATTCGCATTTTAAAAATGCACTCCTTTAGTCCAAACCAATTCTTTAGCCAAACACCTCCACCTGCGGATCTGATCAATGGTATTTGCTCTGAATAAAATTACTGCACCACTGCTGGCTACCTTGTCGTTTGTCGCAATCATGATTGCCGGATGTGCAAACGACTCAGTAGAAGACCGTTTGCGGTCTGCCAAATTACAACTAAATGAACAGCACTACGCAACAGCAATTATAAAATTAAAGGGCATTTTGAGTGACGAACCCAACCAACTTCAAGCATTAAAGCTACTCGGACTGGCCTATCATCAAATTGAGTCCTATACGGAAGCGGAACATAAACTAAAGCGCGTCATTGGTACACCCGTAAGCGATGAAATCACCCGACTCACTTATGCTGATGCCTTACTGCAGCTCGAAAAATTCCCCGCAGCCCTCGCTGCCGTAAAGCAGGCGCCGTTTTCCGAAACTGCACGCGCACAGGCCACAGCCATCGAAGCGATGGCTCTAGTCGGAACAGGTAAATTTAACGAAGCGGATCAGATTACTCGGGCGGCCAGATTAATCTTTCCAGATTCACCCGACCTGAGCATTGCACTGTCCAGGGTCTATCTCGCACAGGGCAAACGGTTTGCGAGTATTCGTGCAGCCAGGCAAGCGGTTAATCAGGATGTAACTAACCACCGAGTGCATCAACAACTTGGATCGCTACTTCTCAACGAGAAAATGTTTTCCAGTGCGATTGACTCGTTCCACTTAGCATTACAAACCAATCCAATCAAAAACCTTTCTAGCGCAGCACTGCGAACCAAGCTGAGCTTACTCAGGAGTTACCTGGCAACCAATGATTTAGAGAGTGCCAGAGCGACACTTGCTGAACTAGAAATGGCTGCACCTGAACATCCGGCGGTCACTTATTTTTCGGCATTAATGCATTTTAGTGCCAAAAATTATGACCTCTCTTATCAAAACGCACTGGCTACACTAGCCAAAATCCCGGATCACCAGCCATCTGAATTACTTGCGGGGATCGTTTCCTATCGGCTCAACAACCTTGAGCAAGCCAATATGTACCTTGGCAAGGTCCTCACTGACGCGCCAAAAAACACAGCCGCTCGAAAGCTTTATGCCGCAACCCAGTTAAAGCTCAACAATCCGGTTGGCGCGTCACAAATACTCCATGCCGGACTTAGAAATAATCCTGACGATATTTCCCTGCAGGAAATTATCGATGAGTTACAAAATGTTGCCAGCAACCTCGATGTTTCTGATCCGACTTCGGCCATCGAGCTTGCCGAAGATGGACTACCAAACACTTTTGATAGTCTCATTGATGCACTCGATGACAGCCAATCAATAGAAATACGGACTGAAATCGTCGCCTTGCGCCAACTGGTGAAAGCCGGCCAAGCCGCTAAAGCGTTGCCAAGAGCTATAGCCCTTATTGACAGGCACCCCGAAAAGGCCGGACTTTACAGTTTCGCCGGAATCATCGCTCAGCTTGCAAAACGCACTGAAGATGCGGATACCTTCTATCAAATTGCAATTAAAATGGCGCCCAACGATATTGGTAGTTCTCTCAACTTTGTTAATCTACACAAATTAGCCGGCACCCTGGATGGCGCACGTGCCAGCCTTGAACACCTTTTGAAACAGCGCCCCGGATCCTTCGCCGTACTCACTGGCCTGGCAGAGATTGCCCGTAACAACGATGACCCTGAGTTGGCTGCAACCTATTTTAAACAGGCTATTTCCGTCAACGAGTTGCTTCCCGCACCTCGCTTAGCCCTGATACGCCTCTATCGGCAGACAAACAATACTCAAGCTGCTGCCCAGGAGCTGGCCTCGGCAATCGAAGCACTACCTGCTGATCTTCAATTCCAGGTACTACATGCTCAACAATTAATCGTCAGTGGCCAGGCAAACGCTGCAGTCAAAATCGTAAAACGCATCCTCACCAAACTACCTGATTCTACTGATGCCCTGATCACACTATCGATCGCATTGACTGCTCTCGACCAACACGACCAGTCAATCATCCCTTTACGCAAAGCACACCAGCATTTACCCAACTCCTACAAACTGACCGCCCGGCTTGCTGCGCTGGAAACTCGCCTGGGAAACAGCGATGAGGCAATTTCTCTGGTTGAGAACTATCGCCTTATCACTAAGGACGAAGCCGGCGGACATGTGTTGTTGGCCACTATTAAAATGTCTCTAGGTGATTTCGAAGCAGCTGCTAGCGAATACGGCAAAGCCCACGAGCTCAATCCATCAGAGCGACTGATACTCCTTCAGGTCGCATCTATTCATCGCGGCGGCAATTCCCAGCAGGCGATTAATTTACTCAATCACTGGGTAAACAAACATCACGAAAGCAAAAAAAGTCGATTTGAACTCGCGACGCTGCAACTTTTTTCGGGCCAGTTCAACGACGCAGCTCGCCACTATCAGCTGTTGCTCGACCAGGGTGGCGAAATAGCCGATGTATTCAACAACCTGGCATGGGCCTACCAACAAATTGACGATCCCAGAGTGTTACCTACCGCTGAAGAGGGATATAACCGATTTCCAGAAGACCCATTGCTTGCCGACACGCTTGGGTGGGCGTTGGTAACAGAGCAACAGGACCTGACTCGGGCCATCAAATTACTAAAGAATTCCTTTCAAAAGACAGGGAATCCGTCCATTGGTTTCCATCTGGCACAGGCACAAATCCAGCAAGGTCAGGAAGCTGCTGCACTGTTAACCCTCAGAACCTTATTAACAGCTGGTAAAAATTTTCCTGAACGCAATGCCGCAAAGAACCTACGAATCAAATTAGAAAAGCAACCATAGCCAGAGCAACCCTCTTAAAAACACACCAAAAGCAAGTTCAATTCGCGATATGTTTTCTACAAGAGCGTCATAAAGAGGCTCCCTTAAGGGCACCGTTACTCTTTAAAATGCTTCGAGAAATGCCTTTAGGTCGTTCAAAAACAGAATCCATAAGACTAATAATGTCGGTTTTAACCCGCCATCATTAGGAGTTGCCGAACGACTCAAGCCTGATCACAGGGCTACCGGGGTTAAACGCCTTAACGCCAGAGTAGATTCCACAGCACAAGAAAGAATTTAAACCCCATTCATAAAGTCAACACTCGACAACAAGCGAATTAGCAACCTTGTCACGCCGGTGCTGATACCCACTAAATCAGTGAATGCCGATCTGGCTCATAGCCTGCCTACTCTGTCTG
>JAESTY010000303.1 GCA_016763355.1 Immundisolibacteraceae bacterium | reverse complement strand
GCGTGCTTGGTCTGGAGATGGCCAGCTTCTGGGTGACCCGGTTTGGCATTGTTGGCGGCACCTTATTTCTATTGGTATTACTACTCAGTGGCGTTACCTGGCTGACTGGGCTTTCCTGGTTCTGGGCCACCGAGAAAGTCGGTGCCCGCACTCTGCTGGGCGTTGACTGGGTAGTGGCCCGCTGGCGACATCGGATGGACGAAAACGAAGGCAAGCGGGCCCGGGATCAGCGCGAAGAGAAAGGAGCTGCCCGGGAGATAAAAATTGCCACCCGTAAGCCGGTACGCATCGAACCGGTGATTCAGGCCCCGGTGGTCTGCGATCGGGTGGAAGAAGAGAAGCAGATCGACATGTTTGGCGAAACCAGCGGCTTTAGCCTGCCTGCGCTAGGCCTGCTAGAAGATGCCGCGCCGACTGACATCGGTGCCTCGGACGAAGCCCTGAAAGTGCTCTCCGACCGGTTAGAGATAAAACTTGCCGAGTTCGGCGTTGAGGTCACGGTGGTGGCGGTGCTGCCAGGTCCGGTTGTTACCCGGTTTGAACTCGAACCTGCGCCGGGTTTAAAGGCCAGCAAAATTACCGGATTGTCTTCTGATCTGGCCCGTGCGCTGTCGGTGAATAGTGTGCGGGTTATCGAAGTTCTGCCCGGCAAGCCCACCGTGGGCATCGAAATTCCTAATATTCGCCGCGAGATGGTGCGCCTGAGTGAGGTGCTGCGTTCGAAAGTGTTTGACGACAGCGACTCGGTGCTCACCCTGGCGTTGGGCAAAGATGCGCAGGGCAAGGTCGCCGTGGCCGACATTGGCAAAATGCCGCATTTATTGGTTTCTGGTACCACCGGTTCCGGTAAATCGGTAGCGATCAACGCGATGATTTTAAGCCTGCTCTATAAAGCCACACCCGAGCAGGTGCGGATGATCATGATCGACCCCAAAATGCTCGAGCTGTCGGTTTATGACGACATTCCCCATCTGCTAGCGCCGGTGGTCACCGACATGAACGAAGCCTTTGCTTCATTACAGTGGGCGGTGTTTGAGATGGATAGGCGATATCGGCTGATGTCCTCCCTGGGGGTGCGCAATATCGCCGGCTATAACCGCAAAGTGCGCGAAGCCGTTGCCGCCGGTGAACCTATTCCTGACCCGTTTCCGCCACCACCGCCAAAGCCGCTGTTTGTTGATGATGAGCCGGAACAGGTCGAAGTGGTTTACTGCCAGGAACTGCCGTTCATCGTCATCATCGTCGACGAGCTGGCCGACATGATGATGCTGGTGGGTAAAAAGGTAGAACAGCTTATCGCCCGGCTAGCGCAAAAGGCCCGTGCCTCGGGTATTCATCTGATTCTTGCCACCCAGCGACCATCGGTAGATGTAATCACCGGCCTGATAAAGGCCAATATCCCCACCCGTATCGCTTTTCAGGTTTCATCCAAAATAGATTCCCGCACCATTCTTGACCAGTCCGGCGCCGAGGCGCTGCTGGGTCATGGCGACATGCTCTATTTAGCCCCAGGTAGCAGTTTCCTGGAACGAGTCCACGGTGCCTTTGTCGCCGATGAAGAAGTCCACGCGGTGGTTAAAGCCTTAAAAGAGCAGGGTGCGCCTGAATATGTTGAAGCCATCACCCAGGGCATGACCGAGAAAGGTGCCAGCTTTACGCCGATGGACGGCAGTGAAGAGGGTGCACCGGAAGATGAACTCTATGACAAGGCGGTCTACCTGGTCACCACCTCGGGCAAGGCATCCATCTCCAGCGTGCAGCGCCAGTTGCGGATTGGTTATAACCGGGCCGCCCGGCTGGTTGAGGAGATGGAACGCCAGGGCGTAGTCGGGCCACCACGTAATAATGGTTCCAGAGAAGTCCTCGCCGAACCGCCACCGGATTTTGATTAATGGTTGTTTCTAACAGGATGACATTAGGGCGGTTTATCGGTGTGGCGATGAGTTTGGCTCTGGCTCTGGTCATGGTTTTGGCCATGTCTCTGGGCAGCCAGGCCAGCAGGGCCGAATCAATTCAAGCCGCTGCTGAACTGGATGATATTCAGACCCAGGCAACCCTGAGTGGTAGTGAGCGGTTACGCCAGTTCCAGCAACAAGTGCAACGCTTACACGGCAATTTCAGTCAGCAGGTGGTCGAAGGCGGCGGCCTGGTCGATGAAGAGCTGCGCAGTGGCGAGTTCTGGATCGAGCGACCCAACAAAATCCGCTGGCACTACCGTGATCCATACGAACAGCTGATTGTCGCCGACGGCGTCAACGTCTGGATGTTCGACCCGGAACTGGAACAGGTGATTGTGCGTGAACTGGTGGAGGGCGGTGATGATGTCGCCGGACTACTGTTAGGCGGTGGCGAAGATTTGAATAAACGTTTTACTGTCACCACCCTGGGCAGCGACCACTACCAGCTAATACCGCTGAACCCTGAATCACCAGTAGCCCAGGTGCAGCTCTATTTTCGTGACCAGTTGATGGTGGGGCTGGATATGACCGACAAGCTCGGCGTGATCTCAAAATTCAATTTTCTCGACCTGGAAGTTAATAGGCTGATTGACCCTGCTCAGTTCACTTTTACACCCCCCCCAGGAATTGATTTAGTCATTCAATAACCATCAACTCTGAAACCAGCCGAGGAAACCTAACCCGCCATGACCGGAATCACTAAAGACCTGTTTGCTGATCAAGATTCCAGTCAGCCAGCTCAATCGGGTCATTCCAGTTCTGGCAGCACTGAATCCCAGGTTGGTCGCCCCCTGGCAGACCGGATGCGGCCCACCAACCTGGATCAGTTCGTTGGTCAGCAGCATCTGTTGGGTAGCGATGCGCCGCTGCGTCGTCTCATCGAGCAGGACGCGCTGCACTCATTAGTTTTTTGGGGCCCACCTGGCACCGGTAAAACCACCCTGGCAAAAATCATCGCCCACGCCAGTGAGGCCGAGTTTATTAGCGTCTCGGCGGTACTGGCCGGGGTTAAAGAAATTCGCGCCGCGGTAGAACAGGCCAAAGTGCGCCGTAGTGCTCTCGGCAAGCCCACTTTGTTGTTTGTTGATGAGGTACATCGCTTTAACAAAGCCCAACAAGATGCTTTTCTGCCCCATGTCGAAGATGGCACGGTGACATTCATCGGTGCCACCACCGAAAACCCCTCGTTCGAACTCAACAATGCACTGCTATCGCGGGCTCGGGTCTATGTGCTCAAAACCCTGCAGACCGACGACCTGATCGCGCTGATTGATAGGGCGCTTAACGATAAAATCAGGGGCCTTGGTAATAATCAAATCTCTATTGCGCCCGAGTTACGCCAAACACTCGCCAACATGGCCGATGGCGACGCCCGTCGAACCCTCAATCTATTAGAGCTAGCGGTCGAAATGGCCGCTGCCAGTGGCGGCGAGGTCACCGAGCAGATACTCACCGAACTCTCCGGTGGCAATCTGCGCCGATTCGATAAAAAGGGCGAAGCCTTTTACGATCAGATATCTGCCCTGCATAAGGCCGTACGCGGTTCATCCCCAGATGCGGCGCTTTACTGGTTTAGCCGCATGCTCGATGGCGGCTGTGACCCGCTCTATGTGGGCCGGCGCATGATTCGCATGGCCAGCGAAGATATCGGCAACGCCGATCCCAGAGCGCTACGGCTAACCCTGGATGCAATAGAAACCTACGAACGCCTGGGTTCCCCAGAAGGGGAGCTGGCCCTGGGCCAGGCAGTGATTTATCTGGCCTGCGCGGCCAAGAGTAACGCCACCTACGTTGCCTATAACGCAGCCATGCAACTGGCAAAACAGAGCGGTTCACTAGAACCCCCATTAACCATCCGTAATGCGCCAACCAAACTAATGAAAGAACTTGGCTACGGCGAAGGCTACCGCTACGCCCACAACGAAGAGGCTGCCTTCGTGCCCGGCGAATGCTACTTCCCCGAAGAGTTGGGTGAGCATCACCTTTATCACCCCACCGACCGAGGGCTGGAAGGCCAGATAGGTCAGAAATTGGATGACTTACGCCAACAGAATCTGGACTCCGGGTTGAGCCCGATAGAGACTCAGGAAAATCCAGATGATTAACTTTGTAGCCGTGGCTGTCGGTGGCGCTGTAGGTGCGCTAAGTCGCTATGGAATCGTGCTGACATTCGCGCGGCTGGGGCTGGGCAATTTCCCCTGGGCTACCTTGACCGCCAATATCAGCGGCTCGTTCCTGATTGGCCTGGTCTGGACCCTGTTGGAACAGAAATCATTACTGGATTCACCCTGGCGGGCGTTATTGATCGTGGGACTATTGGGTGGGTTTACGACCTTTTCGAGTTTTTCGCTAGAGACATTGACACTGATGCAGCAGATGAAGTGGGGAGCAGTGCTGGGAAATGTGGGTTTTAATCTGGTGGGGTGTTTGGTGGCAGTTGGGGCCGGGGTTTGGGTGGCGAATAGTTTTGGGTAGGGAATTTGGGGAGAGTTAGCGTGTTGGGTTGGTGCAGGTTGCGCCTTTAAT
>JAESTY010000302.1 GCA_016763355.1 Immundisolibacteraceae bacterium | reverse complement strand
ATACGACTAACACCCAGGCATAAGTCTCATAAGATGCGGCTAAACGACACCCGCATATTCGACTAACACCCAGGCATAAGTCTCATAAGATGCGGCTAAAAGACACCCGCATATTCGACTAAAAACGGAACCAAAGAAAAGGGCCCCTGACAGCGCTTTCATCCCATCAAATCCGCCATTTTTCGGGTTTGCACGAACTCGCTGGCGCTCAAACAGCGCGCTGCACTTATCCGAAAAATAACTGATTTGATGGGAGCGCTACAAAGGGGGATAAACCCTTAGAGCCTGCGGCTTCCAGCGAGAAAATGTGGCATGGAAAAATCAGGCTCCCATTTAGGGCTTTATGAAATTACTGGGAAGTAGTATCTCTGATAGTATTGTGTTCATCTATCTACAACGAGGTTGAACCCGATGACTCAATCCGTATCTATTCGACTTGATGAGGAGGTGCTGAGCAGCCTCGATGAGTTAGCTAAAATTACCGACCGATCAAGAGCCTGGTTGATGGGTCATGCGGTAGAGCAATATGTTCAGCGCGAGGCCTGGCAAGCTCAAGCGATTAAAAAAACACTCACCAAAGTTCAGCAAGGCGATGCCAGGTTTACTGACCACGAAGCAGTTACAGAGTGGTTACAAGGCTGGGGAGGAAATGACTCGGCAGAGCCGCCCAGGTGCAAATAAGGTGGGCAGAAGAGGTGCTTTTGGACTTGGCCCACTTGCATCGTTTCATCGAACAGGACAATCCAGCTGCGGCTTCGCGCGTTGCCGCTAAAATAATTGATGCCTCGAATTTGTTGCCAGAGCATCCGTTGGTGGGCAAGTCGGGACGAATCCACAGCACCCGAGAACTGATCGTGCCTGGTACGCCCTATACGCTTGTTTACCATGTAGAAGCTGAAGTGGTCTCTATACTCCATGTCTTCCATCAAGCCAGGGTTTGGCCACATCTGCTGGATTGAATTGGGGTTAGTTCGAACTAAAATGCGCACCAGAGAATACAGGGCTCGAATTGTATTTTTGGTGAAGTTTTTTGAGCATTGGTAGGGAATAAGCTTTGAAATTGCTATTTTTGAATGGGTAAAGACGAAGGTTACATACCCGATGTTGATCGCCCCAATTAACTGGGAATGTAAGTTCCTGGAGCAAAACGCTGATTGAAGCTCGCTTTTTTTTGAGGATGAAGCAGTGCGAATTTACAAGTTAGGAGCTGAGTCCTCGGCTTGCTCGATAGTAGGTTTTTAGGTTCACATCCCATGATAACGCGCCCATCAAAGCAGCTGTTTTTCGGATAAGTGCAGCGCGCTGTTTGAGCGTAGCGAGTTCGTGCAAACCCGAAAAAGTGCTGTTTTGATGGGATGATAGCGGTATTTGGGTGCCCTTTTCTTTGGTTCCGTTTCTTTTGGGCAAGCAAAAGAAATGAACGGTTGATTTAAAACATTCGTTCTTTCAGGTGCTTCGATGTTACCTACACTGTGGGTTGGTTTTAGAACAATAGAAATGCCAGCAGGCCTAGCTAGTTGGGAGTAGAAACAGCATTGGATTTTCAGCCTAAGCAGACCCGTCGCGGCCTACTAGTCGAGGATATTTTCCTCATCCTGATGATGGGCACCCTGGCTGCCTGCGGGATTATTTACGAATATCTAATGGCCCACTACGCGGGTCGGGTGTTGGGCTCGCTGGAGTCGACCATCTACGCGATGATCGGTCTGATGATTGTCGCTATGGGCGTGGGTGCTTTCCTGGCCAAGTGGATTAAACGCCCCTTTATCGGCTTTGTCTGGTTAGAGCTGGCAATTGGCCTGGTTGGCGCTACTTCGGTGCTGGTGATTTCGGTGAGTGTGTCGTTGGCGTTTTCATTGCCCGCCTATCTGCAGGAAATCTATGGTTTACACCCGAGCATCACCACCAACGGTGGGGTAGTGCGCTCGTTATCGAGCTTTGCCAAGGTGGCACCTTTTGTCGCCGGTGGCCTGCTGGGGCTAATGATCGGCATGGAAATCCCGTTGATTGCGCGCATCCGTGAGCATCTTCACGGTCAGCACCTGCAGAATAATGTCGGCACCATATATGGCGCTGACTATGTTGGCGCTGGCATAGGCGCGGCTATCTGGGTGCTGATCTGCCTGCAGTTACCAATCGTCACTGTAGCGTTAACCACGGCGCTAGTGAATGTGTTGGTGGGGGTTGGTTTTTTAATTCGTTATCGGCATCAGCTAACCGGTCGAGTCAGGTTGTGGGTTGCCCATGGGCTGTTGCTGCTATTGATTGCTGTGCTGGCTGCCGGCGGGGTCAGCTCGATAGAGAATTTGCGCAGTGCGCTATTTAAAGACCAGGTGGTTTACAGCAAAAACACCCCTTATCAGAACCTCACCGTGACCGAGCGGCTGATCGGTAAGGGGTTACCAAAAGTCACCAGCCTGTATATCAATGGCAGGTTGCAGTTCTCTAGCAGTGATGAGCTTATTTACCACAGCTACCTGACCTATCCGGTGCTGGCTGCGTCGGCGCGGCATGATGATTTGCTAGTGATTGGCGGCGGCGATGGCCTGGCACTGCGGGAACTGTTGCGCTGGAACCCCCGGTCGGTGACCCTGATCGACCTGGATGAGGGGATGGTGGATCTGTTTGCTGGTAAAGATCTCGAAGCGCCACAGCGGGTAAGTGAGCGTCTTACCGAGTTAAATGGGAATGCATTTAATGACCCTCGGGTAGCGCTGATCGCCGGCGACGCTTTTGTTGAGGTGGAGAAACTAGTTAGTAGTGGTCGCCATTTCGACGCCATTATTGTTGACCTGCCGGACCCGAGCCATCCGGATATTAATAAGGTTTATTCGGACTTTTTCTATGCTCGATTGCGAGAACTGCTCAGCGGTGATGGGGCGATAGCGGTGCAGTCGACTTCGCCATTTCACACTCGAAACGCGTTTATTTCGATTGGCAAAACCCTGGCCGAGGCGGGTTTTATTACCGAGCAATATCACGCTAATGTGCCGACTTTTGGTGAGTGGGGCTGGACTATTGGCACGGTGATGGGTAGCCCCGCTTTGGCTCGGTTAGCTCAGGGGGATGAAGCCAGTTGGCCCACGGGCTGGCTATCGAAGCAGCAGATGTTGGCCGCATTTGTATTCGCACCGAATTTTTTTGACAATAAAAGCGCTATCAAAATTAACCAGTTAGGATCTCATACCCTTTATCAATATCATCAGAAAGCCTGGGTTGAGCAGGATGGTGTGTTCTTTGCCGGCGGCAGCGCTGCCGAGGTTGCACAATAAAGTTTTAAAATAACTGTTGCCGAAAGCCATAATATGGCATAGGCTGTTCCCCGAAAGCCATAATATGGCACCCAGGAGTTAACCATGTCACTGACAGAACTAGCATTCAAACTGAACGATCATCAGAGCGCCGAAGGCACCCGTTTTGATGCGCTGGTTACCGAGGACGGTGTGCTGGAAGTTACCTGTTCTAACAACGAAGAATTTCCGATTAACCTGGTCAGAACCGAAACCCAGCTGCTATCAATCACGCCGCTGTTTTCGGTGGCCGAGGTCAAGCCTGACCAACTCAACGAGCTTAATGAAGAGCTGCTGTTTATCAGTCCAGCGATTCCGCTGAGTGCGGTGGGTCGTCAGGGTGATGCCTATATTCTGTTTGGCGCTATGGCGCTGAATACCTTATTCGAAAACATTGTTCATGAACTCGAAGTGCAGGCAGAGAACACCCTGGACCTGCTGGAAGTGATCGAACCCTTACTGGTCTAAATCAGGAGTATTAATGATGGGTATATTAAGAAATATTTTGACCGCAGTGCGCGGTGGTGCCAGTGAAGTTGGGGAAGCGGTGGTTGATGCCAATGCCATGCGTATTCTCGGCCAGGAAATTCGTGACGCCGAAGATGCGATTGGTAAGGCGCGGCAGTCGTTGACTAACCTTAAAGCCACCGAAATTAAGCTTAAGCGCGAAATCAATTCACTGCAGCAGGACGCCACCGACCATGAGTCGAAAGCCCTGTTAGCCCTTGAAGCGAACAACGAAGCACTGGCGATGGAAGTGGCCGAGCGCATTGCTGAGATCGAAGCCGAAGCGGCGGAGAAAGATGCTGAACACAGGGAGTTGAGCGGCCAGGTCAATAAAATCAACACCATGATTCGTGGTCGTGAAAAAACTATCCAGAAGAATAAGCGCGAGCTGGAAAAGATTAAGACCGTCGAACAGTTGCAGAAGGCGACCTCGGCCATGTCGACCAATTTTGCTGCCACCAATGCCAGTGAGCATCGGGTTTCCAAGGCATTAGAGCGGGTCAAGAACAAACAGAGCCATTTCGAGGACCGAATGGAAGCTGGTGAGTGGATGGCGGAAACCAATCAGAGCGATGATCTGGACGCCAAACTTAAAGGTGCAGGCATTGGCGCTTCGGCTAAGCCCGGTGGCGCTAGTGTGCTCGAGCGGTTGAAGCAAAAGCAGGCGGGCTAACCGGCTAGAATCATGGTTCAAAACTATGTTTAAGAAACTATTTTCACGTAACAAGTCGGCCCCCCGGCAGCTGGAGCAGGTTGATCAGCTGCAGGTGGGGGATATGGTGCTGTTTAAATATCGGGAGTCACTGCCGCCGGAGCTGCGTGAAAAGCAGCTCGAGGTGACCGAGCTGGGTACCTATGAATATTCATCGGGCCGCAGCAAGGAACTGGTGCTTAAGGATGAAGAGAACAACACCTTCTACCTGTCGCTGGAAAATGACGACGGCGAGGTGAGCCTTTGCCTGGCGAAGAAAATTTCTCGTGGTCAGGTCAGCGAACTGTTTGACGAGCAGCAGTTTGGTGAACTCTGGGGTGAGCAGTGGGCTGATCTGGCGGTACAAATCGATCAGCAACAGCTGCCGGAAGCCTTGTCTGGCTGGTTAACCGGCAGTTACCGCCAGTCAGTAAAAGATCAGCAGGTGTTCTATTACGAGCGTGATGTACTCAGCGCTGACCTATCTGATCCGGACGATGGTGAGGAGCTGCGCATCCATGAGTGTGAAGGCGATGACGACAGCTTTGGTCTCAACATCGAGATCAGTGACGATGGCTCGACGGCGGTTTTCCTGCAGGTCTATTGCCCCACTGATGTGATTGCACAGCTTGATCCGGGCGGCGCTGGTTGAATTAATGAGCATCAAGCACGACGACAAATGGGCCGCGGAAAAACAGGCGCTGAAGAAAATCCAGATGCATTTTGTATTTCAGGAACAGCTCAATCGGCGGATTCATGTCGACGGTGCAGAGCAGAATATTAATCCCAGTGATGTGATTCGTAAGATCACCGGCTTGCCCTATCGGCACATTCAGCGGCCCCGGATTGGACTGTCGTTCAATCAGCAGGACCTGGCTCACCTGGCGCGCAAATATGATCTGCAACCCACCGATGTGAAACAGATCAAGCAGCGGGTGCGGGATGAAGTGGATCGCTATTATCAGGACAAACCTGAAGGGTGATTAGTTCGCAGCTATTTTCTAATTTTTTGCGACGGCGTCGGTTTCTACGCTATGCCCAGCCAGTCGATAGGCGAATGAGTTATAAGCTAGGCCGATTATTGCTGTTGTTGATTGGCTTAATACTGATTAATTCGCTGGCAATGGTCAGATTCGAGGGGCTCGGCTGGCAAGACGCCTTATGGCTGTCGATTACTACCGCAACCACGGTCGGCTATGGTGATTTTTCTGCCGCTAGTTGGCAGGGACGCCTGGTTACCGTGGTTTGTATGTATATGTTTGCGATTGGTTTGCTGGCACAATTTGCCGCTGAGTTTTTTGAATCCCGATTGCAAATCCGCGAGGATAAAAAATCCGGTAACTGGGCCTGGAAAGACATGAAAAACCATCTGCTGATACTCAATACCCCTGACGACAACACCGATGTTTATTTAGAAAGCCTGATCAGAGAAATTCGAGCCACGCCTGAATTGGCCGAGTTACCGATACAGCTGCTGACCCATAAATACCCTCACGGGTTGCCCCATGAGGTGAGTCAGCAGGGCGTAGTACATCGCCATGGGGTTGCCGAAGACAACGCCAACCTGATGGCGGTTAATGCCAGTGAAGCGGCTTATATCGCCATTTTGGCCAGGACCGCCGGTGATCCGATTTCCGATAGCCTCACCTTTGATGTGTTAAGTCGCCTCGATGAGCTGGGTAGTGACGCCATGATCGCGGCCGAATGTGCAGTTGATGGTAATCGCCAGCGCTTGAAAGAAGCCGGGGCCGGGGTGGTTATTCGTCCTATTCGCGCCTATCCCGAACTACTGGTGCGCTCGCTGGTAGCCCCTGGCACCGAGACCGTACTGGAGAACCTGTTTACCCATGACCAGAGCCACATGGTTCGGGTTGATTTTGATTTTGAGGGGTTGGTCTGGAAACAGATGGTTTTCGCCTTGCTCGATGCAGACCTGGGTCAGCCGGTAGCCTATATTGATGATGGTGGTGTTCACACCACGCCGGCGCCGGATAAGTTATGTTCTGGCAAGGCGATCATCACACTGATGCGGGAACAGCAACAGGTTAATGCGGATCTGGTTGCTAAGTGTTTACAACAGTAGCGGTTTGATGACCGAGCGCTCACTAATCAGAATCCCGGATGTGGTCTATTTACTCGTGGCAATCTGGGCGGTACATCTAGCCCAGTGGCTGCTGCCCGGAAACCTGCATCATTACGGGATTTTGCCCAGAACGGTTGAAGGTTTGCTGCATATTCCGTTGGCGCCGCTGATCCACGGCAGCCTGTTTCACATTATTGCCAACAGTTTTCCATTGTTGGGTCTGGGCTTTCTAGTTCAGCTCAAGCAGCGTGCTTTGTTCTGGGAGCTGGTGATTATTATTAGCCTGCTAGCGGGTCTTGGTACCTGGCTGATTGGCGGTACTTCTTATCACATAGGTGCCAGTGGACTGGTACTGGGACTCTGGTCGTTCATGCTTGCGGATGGCTATTTTCGGCGCTCGATGCGCTCTATTGCGATTGCGCTGGTGACTCTGGTTGTTTATGGCTATCTGGTCTTTACCCTGTTTGATTTGCGACCCAATATTTCCTGGGCGGGTCACGCTAGCGGCGTGGCTGCGGGTATCGTGATCGCCTGGCTCAACGCCAGGGGCGAAGCGGTTTCTAGCGAAACAACCGTCTAATAGAGGTCTACCGGGTCCACATCAATCGACCAGCGCACCTGATGCTGTTTGGTGGTGTGATTCAACCAATGAATGGCCTGCTGCAATAGTTGGTGCAAGTGGGGTCGTTTATCGGCCTGAAACAGTAACTGGGCGCGGTGAAAGCCGGCCTTT
>JAESTY010000301.1 GCA_016763355.1 Immundisolibacteraceae bacterium | reverse complement strand
TGATCAACCAGTTCAGGCTCGACCAGTTCACCTTCAACCGCTGCTTGCTCTGGAACCGCTTCTTGCTCTGAAACAGCTTCCTGGTCTGGCAAATCTGCGGAATCAGTTGGGTCTTTTTGCTCGGTCATTAGGGGTCCAATCTTCGAATAAATGCGAACGGTGTTTGGTTGTGGCTTGCTAACTAAAACCGTGGCGGTCGTTTACAGAGGTAATTGACCAAACGGACGAGTCGCCAACCAGGTCAGTGCAGTAGGTGGGGGCAGGGGTAGGCCGATTCAAGTAACAACCGGCTATTAAAAAGTATTAGAAAACTAAGGCAACTATCGGTTCAGCGCAGCGCCTACCAGCCTTGCGGTCACATCAACCAGGGAGACCACCCGGTCATAAGCCATCCGTGTCGGACCGACAACACCTAGCATGCCCAATACCTCTCCATCGACTTCATAGGGGGCGGCAACTAACGAATAATCTTCATAAAAGCCATACTCTGAACCACTACCGATGAAAACCTGCACACCATCGGCACCCACACAGCGATCAAGCAACTGCAGCAACGACTGTCGCTCGTCAAAGGCAGCGAACAATTCCCGCAACCGTTCCATATCAGCCGGCCGCGCCTGCTCGGTCAGTAAATTAGATTCACCTTTAAGCACCAGACTCTCCTGACCTGGGCCGATCGCCGCTAACTGGGTGGCCAAATCGGTCACCGCCCGCATCGAAGTTTCAACCTGGGCCTGCAGCTCCAACAGATGACTGGCTAACCACTGACGCATCTGCACCAGGGTTTTACCCACACAGCGCTGGGCCAGGAACTGACCGGCTCGACGCAGATCATCCGACCCATAGCGCTGGTCACTCTGAATTAAATGATTACTAACACCACCATCACTGGTGACCAGCACCGCCATGACTCGGCCTTCAGACAGATTAAGAAACTCGATATGTTCCAGGGTCTTGCGCTCGGCACTCGGCATCACCACCAACCCAGCTAGCTGACTAACATCGGCTAGCAGCGCCGAGGCAGACTCCACCAGATCGGTAACGCCGGCCTGGACCATCAAATCACTCTGGACTTGCTCAATCTGACCCGAGGTCAGGGGCTTTACGGTAAGCAGTGAATCAACAAATAGCCGCAAACCGGCATCAGTAGGAACTCGGCCGGCTGAAGGGTGAGGCGAGCTCAATAAACCATGCCGCTCCAGGTCACCCATAATGTTACGAATAGTCGCCGAACTGAGTTGGTTGCCCTTCTGGTTTGCCAATGTTTGTGACCCCACCGGCTGACCCAATTCCAGATAGTTCTCCACCAAACCTTTAAACAGGCCCAACGCGCGTTCTTCCGATTTCAACTCCGCGACCTCCTTCTTAATTGATTTAGTAGATAACATTGTCGGCCCAACGGAGCGTCCACGAGACGCTGACTGTGAGCCTGCAAATCAAGCTCATGGTAGAGTGCCGAACCGACTTTAGGAAACTGATTAAAATGTCCGGCACCATCTCCAGCCGATTTAAGCAGATCGGCATCGTTTATCAAAATAAGAATACAGAAACACTGCTATCGGTTAAGCGACTGATCAGCTTTCTCTCCGCGCTAAAAATTGCCTACTGCGAATCCGTGATCACTTCTCGCGCCGATCTCAGTGACCTCGACCTGAAAAAGGCCACTGTACTTAAAGACTGTGACCTGATTATTGTGCTTGGTGGAGATGGTTCCATGCTGGCGGCGGTGCGTGCCCTGGCTGCGTTTGACATCCCCCTGCTTTGCATCAACCTGGGCCGCCTGGGATTTCTCGCTGACATCCCCTCCAGCGAAATGGAATCAGTGCTGGAAAAAATCTTCGCCGGTGAGTTGCGCGAAGAGCAGCGGCTGATGCTCAACCTGGAGATCATCCGTAACGACAAGGTCATCACGACGCAAACCGCCTTTAATGAGGTAGTGGTAGTCAAGTCAGAAGTAATGCGGATGATCGAATTCGAAACCATTGTTGATGGTCATTCAGTCAGCGAACAACGCGGTGATGGCACCATTATCAGCACGCCAACTGGCTCTACGGCGTATTCACTGTCCAGCGGCGGGCCTATCGTCTACCCCTCAATGGAGGCGATTCTACTGGTGCCAATTAGCCCTCATGCCATGGGCGTGCGGCCGATGGTGATACCCAGCAGCAGTTGCGTAGAAATCAAATTGATCGCCGGTCGTGTCAATGAAGCTCGGGTTTCTTACGATGGCCAGGGCATCCTGGCTCTACTACCAGGCGACCTGGTACGCATTACCACCAGCCCACATAGGATCAGACTTATCCACCCTGCGGACTATGACTACTTCGAACTGTTGCGCGCTAAACTGCACTGGGGAAAGTAACGACTTTGACCCGATGTCGACCACTCTTCGAACACAATTCCTATGCTGACTGACCTTAATATTCGTAACCTTGCGGTAGTCGAACAGGCTGAACTGCAGTTCGAGCAGGGCCTTACTACCCTCACCGGTGAAACCGGCGCAGGCAAATCGATCATCATTCAATCACTGCTATTAGTACTCGGTGAAAGAGCCAGTAGCGAAACCGTTCGCGCCGGCGAGAGTCGCGGTGAAATCACCGCCGTGTTTGACCTTACCGATAGCCCCGAAGCTTTAATCTGGCTTCAGCAGCAGGAACTTGATACCGACGATGAGTGCCAGCTGCGCCGAACCATTAGCGCCGATGGCCGTTCACGTAGCTATATCAATGGCAATCCAAGTCCTGCCGGACGAGTCCGTGAACTCGGGGCGCTGCTAATGGATATCCATGGCCAGCATGAATACCAACAACTACTTAAGGGCGATGCCCAGCGCGCACTGCTGGACAGTTTTGCAGGGCTTGGCACCTTAGCCGGCCAGGTCAGACAGGTGTGGCAGCAATGGCATGACCTGGATGAGCAATTTCGAGACCTGACCGAACAGCAACAGGATCAAAGCGCACAGATCGAACTACTTACCTTTCAGCTCGACGAACTACAGACTTTAAGCCTGACATCCCTGGAATGGACCGAACTGCAGCAGGAACATCAGCGCGCCAAACATTCTCGCGACCTGGTTGAGGGCTGTCGCACCCTGGTCACCATCCTCGACGAAGGCGATAGCAATATTGGCACAATGATGACCGCTGCGCGCCAGCAAGTAGAGCCGCTAAGAGAGATCGACACCGAAATCAACGCCATCGGCGAGATGGTCGAAGAGGCCGATATTCTGGTCAGCGAAATTCTACGTAGCCTCAACCACTACGCAGACGGCCTTGAACTCGAGCCGCAACGCTTAAGCTGGCTGGAAGAACGCATCAGCAGCGCTATTGTGCTGGCACGCAAACACCACTGCGAGCCTACCGAACTGGCGAATCAGGAAACATCACTGCAGAGCCAGCTTGATGCCATTGAACAGAGCGATGACCAACTCAAAGAACTACAACAAAAAATCGTTTTACTGCGAGCTGATTACGACGGTTTGGCCAACGAACTCTCCGAACAGCGCACAACGGCAGCGGCTTTACTCTCCGATGATGTCAGCGCGCTGTTAAAAAAATTGGGCATGAATCAGGCCCAACTAATCATTCAACTCGATCCACGCGACAATGATCAGCCCCATGTCGACGGCATGGAAAAAATTTCCTGCCTGTTCAGCGCCAATCCGGGAATGCAGCCAGGACCCATGGGCCGAATAGCCTCCGGCGGAGAACTCTCCCGGATTAGCCTCGCTTTACAGGTTTGCGCCAAAGGCCAGAGCGCCGTACCCACCCTGGTATTTGATGAAGTGGATGTGGGTGTGGGTGGTGCGGTCGCCGAAATCGTCGGTCAGTTACTCAGCCAGCTCGGTCATCAACGCCAGGTATTTTGTATCACCCACCTGCCTCAAGTTGCGGCCCAGGGCCAACAACAACTTAAAATCAGCAAACGTCAGGACGGCCAGAGCACCTCAACAAAAGTAGAACCGCTCGATGGCGATACTCGGGTTACCGAAATCGCCCGTATGCAGGCCGGCATCGAACTCACTGAAGAATC
>JAESTY010000300.1 GCA_016763355.1 Immundisolibacteraceae bacterium | reverse complement strand
TTGCCTTAACCGATGCTATATCGGTGTGGTTGTTAGCTTGTTCGACAGCCAGGTAGCGCCGTAACCCGCCAATCGCCAGATAACAAAATGGCGTGTCCAGCGCGGCAATCGCCAACTTAAATAAATAAATCACAGCCATTACTTTTAGCCCGACGACGAACTCCCAACCGAAGGCACCGTAAAACAGAAAGGAGTTAACAATAAAGGTATCGACCAGCTGGCTAAACATAGTCGAGCCATTATTACGCAGCCAGAGATGTTTACCGTTGGTGAGCTGCCGCCAAAAATGAAACAACCAGTTATCGATTAACTGTGCGATCAAATAGGCACACATAGAACCGGTGACCAGCCACCAACCGACCCCAAAACTACCCAGCCAGGCGTTTTGCATTGCTGGGCCATCGGTCAGGCCAGCCGCAATCGTAGAACCCCAGATCGGCGACGCCGGCAAGGCGATAGATATCTGCACGATCACCAGCATAACTAGCGTCATCGCAAACCCCATGATCACCATTCGATCAGCTCGGCGTTTACCGTAAACTTCTGACACCACATCGGTAATAAGAAAGGTTAGTGGATAGGTGATCAAGCCGGCAGTGAGGGTCTCACCAAACAGCACAAACAGTTTTTGACCAATGATATTGGTCAGAATCAGCAGAGTGACAAATAGCACTGCCAGCACGATATAAACGCGGTCTCGACGAGAAAACGGGCTGCTATTCGGGGTATCAGACAGGGTCATCGGTTCACTAAATAATCAAAGCTGTGCGCAAAACAGGGTGCTGGTCAGTTTAGACGAACTTCAGGCTGGAACGACAGCTATCTGCCAGAGAAACGATGGCTGGCAATAAACCACTGACCGAGCAACTCCAGCATCCCCAATCAACAAAACAATGAAGGCCCTTAACTAAGACCAGCTAAACCCATCACGTTTCAAGGATTCTCGAATCTCGAACTTGGCTATTTTACCGGTGGCCCCTTTCGGTAACTCATCGACAAACAACACCCGCTTGGGTAGCTCCCATTTGCCTATTTTGCCGCGGCAAAATTCAATTAACGCTGGCTCATCAACCTGCTCACCAGTGGCTAACGAAACCGTTGCCACCACTGCTTCACCCCATTGCGGGTGGGGTATGCCAACCACAGCAACCTCACGCACCGCCGGATGCTCAGCTAATATGTTTTCAACCACCACCGGGTAGACGTTGTAGCCACCGCTAATAATCATGAATTTGCGGCGATCGGTGAGATAGAGATAGCCGGCTTGATCGAATCGCCCCAGGTCGTTGGTGCGCATCCAGTCGCCGTCATAAAGCTCGGCATTCTCTTCTGGCAGATTAAGATAACCGGAAATATTAGTACTGGAACGCACCACGATTTCACCTATCTCGCCGACCGGTAACTTTTCACCTTCTGGGGTGTGGATTTCCATATCCACATGCAGTGCAGGTTTACCGCAGAGGTTAACAACTCTGGTTCATCTAACCCTCGCAGGTGATCCTCATGACGCAAAAAACTCAGCCAGCCAGCGGTGGATTCGGTTAATCCATAAAGCTGAATAATTTCACAGCCAAAGGTGCTGATGGCATCTCGAATCAGGGTCGGTGTTGCCGGCGAAGAACCATAAGTCAGCAGTCGCAGTTGTAGCTGGTAATCACCCTGCTGATAGAGCTCAATAATGCGCTGCATCATGGTCGGCACAAAAATCGCCACGGTGGCTGCGTGAACCTGCATATCCAGCAGCGCAGCCTCGGCATCAAACACACCATCTGGAATGATAGTGGTGAGGCCATTGACCATGCCAAACGAAGCGCACAGTATCGGTACGCCGGCCATCGGGAACGGCGAGTAGTAGGTATCTTCGTGATGCAACCCTAGCTCGAGGGCCGAATGCACCAATGTGTCGCGTACGCCACGATGAGTCCAGAGCGCACCTTTGGGTAACCCGGTAGTGCCCGAGGTATAGCTAATCGCGCAGAGATCATCTTCGCTCAGCTCTGGCAAGTCCGGTTCACCGCCAGCGCTTATGAGCGCCTCAAAATCAAGCGATAGACCATGATCAACCGAACCAAACCCACCCAACTGACAGCCTTGCTGCTGTAGTTGTACGAGTCCGTCACCCAATAACTCAATGCAGGCTGATTCTATGAACACCAGTTTGGCGTTGCTGTCACCAATCAGGTGGAGCATTTCCCGAGGCGCATAGCGCCAGTTGATGCCGACTCGAACTGCGCCAATTTTCAAACAGGCAAACCAGAGCTCAATCACTTCAAGGTGATCTTTGGCGAGCATGGCAACCACATCACCTTTCTGCACACCGATTGCCTGTAGCCCCGCCGCCAGCGCGTTGGTTCTTTGCTCAATCTCAGCCCAGCTACGCTGCCGCTGGCCTTCAATTAACGCCGTTTTATCGCCGTGACTGACCGCACAGCGGCGCAGTAAATCTCTGGGGAGTATGCCGGCCATTAAAGCTGGTCAGACCAGGGCAGTTCGGACGGATCTTTGCGTAACGCTTCACGTAGCGCATGCTTGGCAATTTTATGGGTGCCGCCTTTGGGGAGTTCATCAATAATCTTGACGTACTTGGGCACTTCCCATTTGGCGACCTTGCCACGGCAATGATTAATCAACTCCTCAGGACTAACTGACTCACCCGGTTTCTGGCTGACAATCGCCACCACCGCCTCACCCCACTCCGGATGGGGCGCGCCAACCACCGCACATTCGTGCACCGCCGGATGTTCGGCAAGCACGTTTTCGACCACCACCGGAAAGACGTTGAACGCTCCGGTAATAATCATGAATTTTTTACGATCAGTGAGGTAGAAAAAACCCTCTTCATCATATTTACCCAGATCATTACAG
The DNA here is from genome assembly GCA_016763355.1 of Immundisolibacteraceae bacterium. GTDB lineage: Bacteria > Pseudomonadota > Gammaproteobacteria > Immundisolibacterales > Immundisolibacteraceae > QNFC01. Next base: position 5,668 of record JAESTY010000300.1, on the reverse strand, counting down.
CGCAGCCAGCCATCATCGGTGAGCGTGGCGGCAGTTTCTTCGGGCAGGTTGAGATAACCTTTTAAAATCACATCACCGCGAGCCCAGAGTTCACCGACTTCACCAGGAGGCAACTCATTGCCATCATCATCACGGATAGAGAGTTCAACATGCAGTCCGGGTTTGCCGCAGGAAGTTAGTAACTCGGGTTCGCCGGCAAAAGCACGCATATGGTCTTCATGGCGCAGAAAACTCAGCCAGCCACCGGTGGCCTCGGTGAGGCCATACATCTGCATTATTTTGCTCGGGAAGGTATCGACCCATTCGCGAATCACCGCCGGCCGGGTCGGCTCTGAGCCATAAGCAATCATTCGCAGCGACGAGGCGTCGAAATCACCGGCCTTATAAAGGTCAAGCAAACGCCGCATCAGTGTTGGCATCAACAGACTAAAAGTAGCCTTTTCCTGCGCCAGCAATTCCAACCAACCTTCACCGGTAAAATCACCTCCAGGTAACACGATGGTCATGCCGTTGACCAGGTTAAAACTGTTAAGCACGATGCCCACGCCGGCGGTCGAACCCGGCGAAAGAAACACATCTTCGGGCACCAGCCCCATCTGCAGCGTGGTGTGTATCTGGCATTCCCGCACGCCGCGCTGACTCCAGATTGCACCTTTGGGTAATCCGGTAGTGCCCGAGGTATAACTAATAGCGATATCGTCATCTTCTTCGAGCGCGGGCAACACCGGCGCAGCTATGTCAGTAGTCGCCATGGTCTCAAAGTCATTAGCCAAACCATGGTCGCCGCGCAGCCCTATCAACTGCCTGCCGGCGGCAAACTGGTCGAGATGTTCACCCAAAATCGCCAGGCAGTTATCCTGGATCACCACCACTTTAGGTTGGCAGTCATTCACCAGGTGAACCATTTCCCGAGGCGCGTAACGCCAGTTAATACCGACCCGAATCGCACCAATTTTGGCGCAAGCATAGAAATGTTCAATCACCTCGACAATATCGTGGGCCAGAATAGCGACCACATCACCCTTAACCACGCCCATCGCCTGCAACGCGCTGGCGAGTCGATCGGAGCGCTGGTGAAGTTCAATAAAACTACGGCGAATATCGCCATCAACGAACGCGGTTTTGCTACCAAAACCGGCCGCCGTTGAACGTATAAAGTCTCTTGGTAAAAGCATTATCACCTACCCCGAAGGTTGTTCTAATTGGCAAAGTTATCGGCATTCACAGCCAGCTACTCTATAGCTTGACCATGGTGCCCGATAAAGGCCCTTGATTATTGATTGTGGTAATCATTTTCGATAGGGCATTGGCTGGACCAGCACCGCAGAGCAACTTTAAATCAGTTCAATTTTGGACACCGTCACAACCGGGCAAGAAATTCCTTAACCGCTGCTACAAATACATCGTTGTCATCGCCAGCGACCATGTGGCCTGCGCCTTCCACTTCAACAAACTCCGCGTGCGGAACCGTTTTTAGAAAGTCCGCCGCCCCCTCAGCACTGACCACATCACTGAGTTCGCCTCGAATCAACAACGTTGGAATACTCAACCGAGTCGCTGCTCGCTGCATTTGGTCATGCAACACGCCGGAACCGGCTTTGGCGAAGGCCGCCATCATGCGGTTATCCCAATGCCAGTAGTAGCGGCCATCTGCGTGTTGGCGCAAATTTTTACGCAGCCCTTCCTGACTCGAGGTTCGACGTCGATTAGGCAGGTATTTGGCCACTGCGGTGGCGGCTTCATCCAGGGTCTCGAAACCCTCTGGATGGCCTTCCATAAAATGGCGCACCCGTCGTTCACCGCCCTGCTGGATTTGCGGAACAATATCCACCAGCACCAGGGCTCGAAACAATTCCTCTCCGGATGCTTTCTGAGTAACCACGTCCTGGGCCAATAAACCGACAATGCCGCCGAGGGAGGCACCCACAAGCACCGGTGGTTGGTCGAGGGTATCAAGCAGGTGGCGCAGATCTTCAACAAAATGGTCGAAATGATAATCACCATCTTCGGCCCAATCGCTCTCGCCGTGGCCACGCTGATCCATCGACAGCACATACCAGCCAGCGGCCGCCAGTTCTTTACCCGCGCTTTGCCAGGAATGCCGAGTCTGACCGCCGCCGTGCAACAACACCACCGGTGGATTAGCTGGCAAACCATAACTATCAACCACCAGTTCAAGACCGGCACCTGCAACCCGCTGGGTAGAACTCTGACGATGGGGCATATTTGAGGCGATCAGATCAAAAAAGCTATATTGGGAATCGGCTCATTGCCGTTTACCAACACCACTTTTTTGCGCGCCATTTTCAACTCGCCATCAACCCGGCGCAGCTGATAGGTGATACGACCGGCCCAGATATGCATGTCGTGGGTCGACTGGATGGCCATCTCAGTGAGATTAAAATTAACCCCGACCTGATATTCATCGCCGTCTTCGGCTTCAAGCTCAATCGGCGAAATCACCCGACTCATCGGCGAAATTGGCAACTGACTATGACGGGTGCCACTGTTAAGTGCCTTCACACGGGTATGAACACGCATCCGATTATCATTTAGGTGCGAGACATGCTTTTCTGGATCCATAGTGGCACTGCGAGGCACCCAGTAGTGACCGTCGTCGGTCCAGAGACTTTCCCAGTCGCTATAGAGCGACAGGTCACAGAAACGTGATTCTTTGAGAATAAATTGCGTTAGTTCATTAATAAGTTCGAAACTGGCCATGATGATCCCTGCCGCTATCGCTGCGTTGTACCCACCCAGGCACAACTCATCGTAATTTAATCAGTTAGGGAAACTCGCCCACCGCAGCGTTGCTGCCCAGACATAGCTCCCTCCCCCTCGCAAGCTGTTCTATTTAGAGTGATCTCTGAGCATTTCTTCGCGATGACGACGCCAGAAACCCCGGTTCACGGTTTCGTCGGACATATGCGAAACAATTTTGCCGTCCTCTTCGTACTCACGATGCAAACCACGACTTAAATCCACCCAGTCGCGCCCACCTGCATTGAGACCGGCCTGATTACGCTCGGCAATAATGACGTCCTCAGGAATCAGGAAAGATGCCGGACCAACAGCACCTTCAGTCTGATGTAGCGCGCGCTTGTTTACTTCGGGCGCACCTTTAAGAGACATAGGGGTGTAGAGCTGTACACACTCATCGGCACTCACTGGATAGTAAAAAATCACATTAAGTTCGCCCAGAAACAGATTGGGGAAAATAATCGCATGGGGAGGGCCGGTAACACTTAACTCATGAGCCCGTTCTTCACCATACGCCTTGATCATGGCGGCGGTGTAGTTAGGTAGTTTGGAGGCAGGAACCCGGCCAAACCATTCAAATGGAATATTTCGAGACCGGTAAGCCACGTTAAAATCGATTTCCATGTGGCCATTACCCCAATCACGGACCACTGGTGGTTCCGCATCCGCATCGCTGAGCAGGTCCATGGCCTGGGAATCAGTCGCGTGCATAAACGAAGCGTGGGTGGTTTCAACGTGATAGCCGTCACAATCATTCTCAGGCAACATTTTCCAGTTAGCCTTAAACCGATGCTGCAGCCAGCCCGCCTGGAGATCTAATTCGCCTTCAGGAGAAAGGTCGACCGCTCGATCAATCAGTGCAGTGGCCGCACCTAGATGCTCAGCCAGGGTCATGCCGCTACCTTCCAGGCTGGCAAACACGAAACCACGGTAGACATCTACCTGACTTGCGGCAACCATGCCAAATTCAGATTTATCAAAATCATCTGGATAGCCATCTTTATGGGGCACATCGATTAAAGCCCCGGTAAGGTCATAGACCCAGCCGTGATAGGGGCAGACCTGCACTTTTTTATTTTCGCCCTCATAACACAAACCATGTTGGCCCGATGGGCACAACGGTTGCGGATGACATTCACGCCGCCTTCCTTATCGCGGGTCATGATCACCGGCTGCACGCCAAGCTGGCGTAACACGTAGTCTCCTGCGTTGGGAATTTCACTGTCGTGACCGACAAACACCCAGCCGTGATGAAAAATCGCGTCCATTTCATCATCGAATATCTGCTCACTGGTGTACATGGAACTGTGCACCTTGTCGTTCTGAATCAGATATTCATAATCTGGCTTTAATCCCTGTTCTGGCATATTCATTTTTAAACTCCTCTAAAACTCCTGATCAGGCCATGCTTGCTTATAAATCGGGCTGACAGCGGCTAACCACCATAAACCAGCGACCATTAGGCCCCACCTTTAAAACTAACCATTAATTTTCGTTGCCATTAGCCTGCAACCCATATCCACTTGTTAGCAGACTTGGCGCTGAACTTAGGCAGAACCTTTTCGGTCTCTTATCCTAGACCCAGCTAACCATAAAAAATAACCGACCAAGGATAATCAGCCATGCCTGCTCTGTACAGAAATTTTGCAACCCTACTCGGTGGCTTGCTTACAAAGGCAGCATTCAAACCAATTTTCCGGGCTCAGCTCTGCCTTATTGTTCTGACGCTGGCCCTATTCTCCAACCCTCCGGCCGCCACCGCAGCTGACCCCGACTGGTGCAACAACTACCAGTTAACACTCGGCAGCAATGAGGAAACCGGACGGCTGGTCATACACACCTCACTGGTCGCCCATATGCGCATATCGATGCCGGTCAACCTGGTTCGGGTCACCATCACCGGACTCGATAACGACCTGCCCATTGTCACCAGCAAACCACAATGCAGCGGCCTGGTGGTGATCGACCAACTCCCTCCGGGCGATTACCGATTGCAATCGATTGAAGGTAACGTTGACCTGTTCACCGCACCAAAACGGTTCCTCTATCCGCTGCCTGGTGATGGCTATCGATTGATATTAACCGGTGGTACCCAGGGGCTGTATCGGGTACCCCTGCCCCGTGATCTGGGCACACCTGTGACCATTAAAGCCGGCGAAACCACTCTGGCTGGTAGCCTCAACATCAGCGCCAATCCACGCCGCATCTGGGCCATCGATATCAATTGGAATCCAGAATCCCCGCCAAGCCTTTGCGCAGCGTATAACCGCCGCTATCAGCAGCAGTTAAGCTGTGACGAAAAACCAATCAGCAGCGACTAAAATCACACGTACCAGCTTTTAAGTACCTCATCCGGATGCATTGGCGCTACGGTTACTTGCTGGGTTTCGCCCACTAACGGCACATAATCCAGGGTGACCTCTGACGCATCCCGGCCCTGGCTAAAGCGCGCCACAATACGTGCTGCGAGCTGCAAATTATCGCCAGTCAAATCAACCTCAGCTAGATCCACCAGGGTCAGTGGCCCAGGATGACTAGTGACCTCAAAATGACCAAAACTACGCCGATACCCGCGCAGAAAATTATTCTCACCTTCTTCTCGCGAAACAATCAATTTGAACTCTGGCCGAGGACGGATGTGCCGGCCTATTTTTAGCAGCACTATGTCGTCTATTTCATATTCTTTGGTGCCACGGGCGTCCCACAAATCCTGCAACTTCGACGAGTAACTCTTATCCGTTAAAAAGCAGCAACCACCTGCCGGCTGCGACCATTCAGTGAAGCCAAAACTCTCAGCCAACGCGATCTGCGGTTTACGACTGCGTCCCGAAAAACCATGCATCTGCTCGCGATCAACCCAGCCTTCTCGCTCCGGCAAGGTCTCCGGTAATAACTGCGCACAAAGTGG
>JAESTY010000299.1 GCA_016763355.1 Immundisolibacteraceae bacterium | reverse complement strand
CGGCAGCTTTAACGAGAAAGGGTTTGATGATTTCGTCGATCTCAGTTTTGCGACCGCGACTGACATCTTCATGCATTGAGGTACGGCCCTGACGGCCTCCGGCATCATTTTTCATCCGTTCGCCGAGGGCGAACATGATTTCGACGGCTTTTTCTTCGCTAACAGAATTAAGTTCTTTGAATTGAGACATAGGCGCGTAAAAATTCTGTGGCTCATAACCCAGCGCACAATAAACCTTGAGCAGGTCCTTGGCTAAGGCAACGTAATGTTCCGCCCCCTCGCGCACTGCCAGGCCATCCGCAAAGTAAAGATCGCCGCCAGCGAGAGTCGATACTGACCAACCAGATGCGGTACCTATCTGCACCAGCTTTTCCCACAATACGTGGTAGATATCTTCCATTGACTTGGCGCCAAGACCAGCCCGATTGAAAGCATCGGTAATGGCTTCGATACGCGGCGTGATGCCACCTTCTAATTCACCAAAATAGGCGGTGGTAGGTGTGGTAATTGGATTAGATGCATGGCCCGGACCCTGCAGGGTGCCGCCCTCAATGGTGGAAGCGCCGATCACCTTGTCACCAGCCCATTCTTTTAGCCGGGTTTCTTTGCCGATACCATTTTGGAGGGAAAGCACATTTTTACAGCGGTTCTTTAATTCCTCTGCCTGGCCAAGTGCGGTTTCCGTATCCTTACCTTTAACAAGTATGATCAGGTAGTCAAATTCACCCTCAGCGTCGTCGGGAGAGGTCACAGCCGTCATATTTTCAGTGATATGGAAATCACCACGACAGCCATCGATCTTCAAGCCATTGGCGTTGATGGCATCCATGTGCGCCTGACGGCCAATAAAGGTCACATCTTCACCAGCCTGGGCTAGATAACCGCCGATGACGGAACCAAGTCCGCCAGTCCCTAAAATTACAAATCGCATTTGATTATGTCCCTAAGCAGTGCCGGAAAATAGCATCTTAAAAATCACCAAACGGCCATTCAACAGCCGCCTAATGAGTGTGTTTGTCTACTGATGTTCAGGTTTAATTAGGTGAGCGTACGTAATCTGCAACCAGGTCAAGCTGTTCATCACTGATCTCTGTAAAACGGAATGGTGCCATTTCGAGCAGGCCGTCTCGAATCACAGTTTTGATATAGATTGCCGGTAGGTCGTCGCGCCCTTTGATCAGACGCTTCTCCTTACCATGCTTTTGTTCAAGCATGTTGGCACCTGGTTTTCCTTCTCCATCACCATGGCACTGAAGACAATAATGATTGAAAAGCTCCTCGCCGGTGTTGAGCGCTATCGGAGTTCTCTCCCCGGGTGGAACGCTGCTAGGCTTTTGGGCCGATGCAGATGTCTCTCCATCGGGGCCGCCGTTACCGCAGCTGGTCAACATTAATGCGAGACCTGCGCCGAGAGCCACTGTTATCAATTTATTCATGTTGATCTCCCCGGTTCTAATTATCGCGGCTGTGTTTCCAGCTGCTGGGCCAGATAGCTGATTTTCCAGGGGACAGAATACCCTGTGGATCAAGCGCGTCTTTGATTTTTACAAGCGTTTTCATCAGGCCATTATCCTGCCCTGAATAACAATCCATGACCGTATTCATATAGCGCAAATTGGCTTTGAGCTCACCGTAACCCAGAGCTGCTGATTTTTGAATGATATCGATTGAGCAGGCGTCCGCACGTTTGGCCGCATCTTCATCGCGGGGGTCAAACATCACCATGGTCAGTGCGATCATGCCGCGGAAAGTGCCAACGACTTCGGTGAGATGATCAAACCCATAACCGTTGGTGATTTCCTTCATCAGGTTATAGAGTTTGGTGGAATCTCTGCCACTCATTGGACCCATAGGGCTGAAATTTAAATGGCCGCCGCCGTCCCAGTTAACCAAATTGAATTCGGTCAGATTGGGGATACCTTGCATCAGTTTAGCTCGGTAGTTCCAGCCAGCATCGTCTGGCGCTCTATCACCTTCCAACCATACTCGGGAACCAGGAACACTGGTCATCGCCTGTTTTAGCGCACCAAACTGCATCTCAACATTGGACGGCAAGCCGTAGCAGGCGCCGTAGAAATTCCAGACACCCAAATTAAGATCTTTGGCTATTTCCGACCATCGTTCGGAGGTGATGGGTGCGCGGTCATTGGTGTAATCAGACCGTGGTCCAAGCACCGAGGCACTATAACCAATATGTTCACCAACTGCGCCGTTCTGCCAGATCATGTTGAGTTTTAGCGGGCGCAGGATATCCATGACCGCATGTAAATCCGTCTCGTTTTCATAAGAGAACATGAACGGCTTGTACATTGGCGGCTTGGGCATCATCCAGAAACCCATTTTGGTGACAATGCCGAAATTGCCCTGGGTGAACATGCCATCAAGTGTGGGGCCGTAACCGTATTTGAACTGTTGCCAGGCTTTGCTGCCGGGCATGGCACCCATGCCAGTACGTACTAATGAACCGTCGGCAAGCAATACTTCCATACCGCAGGACATGATGTAATGATCGGCGTATGGGGTATAACCCGCCCCATGCTCGAGTGCATTGCCGATGACGCCTCCCCAACCCGGCGCGGCGCAATCAATCCAGAGGTTGGAACCGATATCCTGCAGGTGCTGGTAGAGCTGGAAATAGGAAACACCAGGCTCTACCAAAACGTAACCTGACTCTTCGTTGACCTCAAGAATACGGCTCATTCGTTTCAAATCGAGGACTAAATAACCCGCATGCAGTGGGGTCGGGCCGCCGTAGGCCCAGTTTTTACCGTTTCCATAAGTCCAGAGTGGCAGACTAAAGCGGTTGGCAATTTTCAGGATTGCCTGGGTCTGCTCAATATCGGCAGGTGCTAGCGCTGCCGAAGGCATTCGGTATTCAGCAGGAACAGCAGACATATGGTCGAGGTATGGGCTCAGATCGCTTTCGCGAAATACCCATTCGTCTCCAATGATTTTGACGATCTCTCTGATCGCCTGATCAAAGTCAGAAGACGAAACGCCTTCGGGTAACGTGGTAGCCATTAGCTCCTCCAGTTAAAGTTCTTTTTAGCCCAAATCAAGTGCGCCTATTTGGCGTCGGGGCTAGCAATCAATAAATTGTTAAATTAATCTGTTAAACGTAAGCTGCTTTCACCATCTTGTACCACTGGCGATAAAAACTCTGAAACAGGTTTTCATCGGCCCAATCCGGCCCACTACTGTAGGGCGCGATTCCCAGACCGTCGGCGGTTTCGTCGCCACCCATAATGACTCGACCCAGGCCACGGTCAAAAGACTGATGCTCATCGATGAGCCCGTAATTGCCGATTTGGCAGGCCGCAAATTCAGATAGGTCATCTGGTGTCGCCATACCGGTAGCGTTGAAGAAATCTTCATATTGGCGGATTCGGCGGTTGCGGGCCGGGCCACTTTCACCTTTGGGGGCTATTCCATAGATGGTTATTTCGGTAACGCCAACGGATATCGGGCGAATCACCCGGATTTGGGTTGAGGTTTGATCCATCAACAAGACATTGGGAAACATACCCAGGTTGCGGGCTCTACCGATCATCCAGTCGGAATTGTCTTTGCCGAGTCGTTGTTCAAGTTCTTCGCGGCGTTCGGCTAGCGGCCTATCGTTGGCACCAGGTACTTCGCCCCAGAGTACGGTGTGTCCCTGTCCCAGATCATAGGTGCCGCTGATCATGTCAGACATGTTGCCGCGGGCGATGGACTTGACCTGGTCGTCTTCCATCTCTTTCATGCGTTTCATCACCACGCCAATGTAATTAGCGTGCACAGTGGAGACGTGATATCCATCGACACCGTTCTCGAGCTGAAACTTCCAGTTACTTGGCGTGGTGTAACGGGAAAAGCCTTTGATGATTTCCATGCCGTCGGGAGATTGATCACCGAGCATTTTCATAAACGGTTTGGCGTTGCCCAGGGCTTCTTCAAGATCCGGGACATCTGGATTTAGAGAACCAAAGATAAAACCGTGATAGTTCTGGATTTTGGCAATCTGTTTTAAATCATGATTGCCGGAATCAAACTGTTCGGTGTACCCACCGGTTTCATGATCCTTAATTCCCCGGTTTTTGCCCTGGGTGTCGTAGGACCAACCATGATATGTGCAGGTGAGGAATTTTTTATTGCCGCGGTGGGTTCGGCACAGGGTTGCACCTCGATGAGTACAGGCATTAATAAAACCGCGAACCTGATTATCTTCACCACGGATTAACACCACCGGTTTGCGACCCATCCAGGTGGTAAAGAAATCGTTGACCTCAGGCAGGTGTCCTTCATGAGCGAGGAAAATCCAGCTGCCTTCGAAAATCTGCGCCATTTCAACTTCAAATAGCTCTTCATCGTAATAAATGCTGCGATCCAGAGTAAATTCGCCCTCTGCAGTACGATCGACAATTACATTTTGCAAATCTTCAATTTTCATAACACTCTCTCCTCAACTACCTTGTTTCGCACTCGGATACGCAGCCGTATTAGTTCAGGCCAGTGCTGGTGTTAATGACTCGGGCCAGCCTGCTTTCAGATTAGCTTCCGCTGCTAGTTTCAATTCAGCCGCATTAGCGAAGTTTTCATCCCACATCTGTACTTTCGGGCGTCCAATGTAGCGATGCCACACGGGTGGAATTAGAGCGGCCACAAAGCAGGTAATTGCACTAGGCATTTGCGGCGCATCGATCACTGGTGGTAGTTCGTAATAGGGTACTGCTGGGTCTATATGGTGGTGAGAATGCGCAGTAATCTCAAAAGTTAACGCCCGGCTGATGGGCGTTAAATGATTCCAGGCATGGCGTTTTTCAATCGGACTACCCGGTACTCGAACCAGGCCGTAGTGCTGCAAATAGCTGAAAATCTCTAAAATAAATAAACCCAGTAGAGAAACACACATCAGCATCAACATGCCGCGAAAACCGGCAATCGAAAAAAACAGTCCCTGCAGCGCTGCGTACTGAATAAGGCCCTGCAAGATAGTGTTGGTCGGGTGCCAGAACGACAGGCCCAGTCTATCTAGTCGTGTTAACTCGATCCGCCAGCTTTCCCGGTGTTGCCGAGCCGCTGCCCGAACCACGAAGTGATAAACGTTCTCGCCCCGATAGGGGGTCTCTGTATCGTTGAGGGTATCGGTTTCGATATGGTGAATATGGTTGTGCGCTAGTGAGGCATAGGATGAAGCAAAAAAAGTTGATAGCACGCTGCCGATAAACTTTCCGCTGGTACTACTACGATGAAACATTTCGTGGGCAGCAGGTAGTCCACCGAGGGCGGTCATAAAGGCTACAGAAATAGTGGCGCCGACAAAATCGATTAATGTCATGAATTCAGCACCAGCATTCATCCGCCAGGCGAACACGATCCAGAGGCAAAAAACGGGAATTATCTGAAAATAAAGAATGGTATTGGCTAATACCGGCATGCTCTTTTCTCGTCGACTATGGTCGACACCGAGAAACGGGTCGCAAGCTGCCAGACATAGAAAAACCACGGTGCCCATCCAGCACCAGCTGCTGCCTAGGACCAGGCCCAGGATGCCGAAAGCGACCATGGCCGTGGGTAGCATGTAACGTAAGTATCCAATCATGTTTTTAACTATCTGTATCCGTAAATGTTTGATTAACGGCTGTTGAGGTCATCGCCAGCCAATTTAAAAACCAGGGTGAATATTTAAAACTAAGCTGATCAATCTCGAAGAAAATTGAAGGCCCAGGCCCAAACATCGCTGGCCCCGGACCGTTCACTCATCAACTGTATAACCCGAGCAAATGTTCAATGCTTTTATGATTCTTCTCGAACCGGAAGAACCAGCTGGTATTTCTCTGGATGGCTAGTATCCATCTGGAAAACCGCTTTACGTTTTGTCGGGGAAATCGATTCTGCTGGTTCACTATCGCGCCAGTGGAAGTAACAGTCCGGACAGCCGAATAGAGTCCAGATCAGTTCTTCGCCTTCCCTACCCTCATGGAAAACGGTGGCGTTACTATTGGAACAACGTGGACAGGCGGTCATTTGCGAGCCTCTTCTTGCATCGATTTAATTAATTGAGCCAGGTCGTCGATTTCCTGGCCGGCTGGGCGTCGGACTATTTCAACATCGCCGCCGATAGGATCTGGAGCCATGTGCGTGGTTGCGTCGATGATTAAATGATGGCCTTTGCCGGGGATAACGGCAGAGGGGTCAATCATGATCCCAGCCATATTGTCGAGCACCATAATGTCGTCGGCGCGGGTACGCACTGACAGGGCCCACATGACCTGGTTTAAATCGAATGGATCCACATCCGCATCTACCATGATCAGGTTTTTCAGATAGATCAGGCCGTGGGGAGTACTCAAAGCTCTAAGCGCCACAGACTTGGCAAAGCCGGCAAAACGGCTTTTTAGCGAAATGATGCCGGTTAAGCCATGCTGGTAGAGCGCATTGACCGCTTCAACTTCCGGGAATTCTTTTTTCAATACCGCATAGATTGGCGCTGAAGTGTTGAGTCCGATCAAGGTGTCGTGCTCGGTCCAGCCTTTGCCGATATAGATGTTTTCAAAGATCGGGTCTTTGCGGTGCGAAATGCCAGTGATCTTAAAAACCGGCGCCCGGCGTACGCCGCTGTAACTGCCCGGGAACTCACCGAATGGTCCTTCGTACTGGCGCTCACCGTGAATATATTCTGCTTCGATGACCATCTCGCCGTCAGCCTGGATATCGAGTCCGTTCGCAGATTTTGTCAGCGCAATAGGCGCGCCCATCATGCCAGCGGCGTAAGCGAATTCTGATTCGTCATAGCCCACCGGGGTGGCAGCAAACATCGCCATTGCAGGATGGTTACCCAGCATCACTGCAATTTTAAGTGGCACATCGTCCAATTCGGCTGCCAGCATATGCCGGCCCATATCGTGAACAGGTACGCTCATCAAGGTAAAGGTGTCGGGGCCATGGGGCTGAATACGATAAATACCGACGTTCTGTTTACCGAAATTGTCGGGATCGTTGGGATCACGACTAACGACGTTGGCTTTGCCGATATAAAAGCCACCGTCCATCGCGTTGATGCGATAAAGCGGTAGCAGGCTAAACAGGTTGAAATTTTCTTCAATACGGACTTCGTTAATCACGGCTTTATCAGGTTCGATAAAGGGTAACTGCGGCGCTTCGGTGGTCCAGCGGCCGACGATGTCGTAAAACAGGTCACGTATCGGTGTGCCCAGCGGGTACCCCAACAAGGCGGCGATGTTTGAAAAGCTGCCGTGTACACCGGCAACCATACGTTTACCCGGATATCCCTTGATTTTGTCGAACATGATTGCGGGGCCAAATTTGTCGTCGTCTCCGGCGGCCACGAGAATGTTGCGAATATCGGGTTCGGGCAGGACTTCTTCGGGCCAGGTGATGAACTGGCCTTTCGAGTCGAGCAGGTCTAAAAAGTCGCGTAAAGAACCGACTTTTTTAGCTACCTCAATTGATAGCTCTGACTGTTTATTCATGGTGGAGCCTCGCGATTTGCGCAGTTACTTTGTGCTTTAGCTATTTGGTACGTAGGAACTCGATCAAAAGATCTAGTTCAGCGTCGGTGATATCAGTAGGACGTAGCGGTGCCATCTCGAGGAATCCGTTACGCACCACCTGTTTTATATATTCAGGCGCCAGGGTGGTGTTGCCTTTGATAGCCATGCGCTCGTCGCCGAAGCGGCGTTGCAACATGACGGCTCCAGGGCCTTCACCGTCCGGGCGATGGCAACCCTCACAAAACAGCATCCAACTTTCTTCAGCTGGACGAGGGCGTTCTTCAGCCGTCGCACCAATGGCAATGCTGCCCAGTAGCAGTGACAGAACCAGTTTGGAAATTAGCTTGTCCATGAATGCTTCTCCCGCATGTGAGCCGGCCAGATGCCCTGTTTACCTGGTGCTAGAATGCCATTAGGATCAAATGCATCCTTGAGCTTCTCGTGTAACTTCCACAAAGCGTGGTCATTCCAGCTATAAGTTTTGGCAACCTGATCCATAAAGGCCAAATGGGTGCGGTATTCGCCATAACCTGCAGCCGCGGCCTCATCAATAAGAATGCCGAATAACTCATGCGCCCGTTTGCGCTCTTCTTCGTTGGAACGATCAAACATCAGCATGTAGACGTGATGCATATCGCGCCAGCCGACAGCGAATTCACCGATGTAATCAAATCCATACTCGTGAGAGCGCGTTTTGATCATCTCGTACTGGCGCATCGCATCTTCACCGGTGGTGGGACTAATCGGTGAAAAGTTAATGTGGCCGCCACCGCCAACCCAGTTCATCAGACCAAATTCGGTCATGTTGGGTTCGCCGCGCATTAGTTTGGCTCGGTACTGGAAGGCTGCGTCATCCTTACGTTCTTCAGCGCTCCAGATTCTGGCCCCTGGAATAGCCCCAAGGGTGTCGCGGATCACTTCAAAAGTGTTATCCATCATTGGTTTCGGGCCTTAGAGCGCCGCATAAAAATTCCACTGGCCGAGCTTGTAGTCGGACATGATTTTTTTACGAGCACTATCCGGAACCGGTCCCTTGCCACTGTAATACTGGCGTTTAGAGACTTTAACGGCGGCATCCCACAAAAGGTCGACGGTGAAAGCGCCGTTAGGAATCACCATGTTGACCTTCAACGGCCGTACCGTTTCGGTAATGATCGCCAGGTCGTCTTCGTTCTCATAAGTGATCAGAAATGGCATGTAACCAGGAGGTTCTGGCATCAGCCACATGCCCATTTTGGTAACAATACCAAAGTTACTTTGGGTGAAAACCCCGTCCAGAATCGGACCGAAGCCGTACTGGAATACTTGCCACGATTCGGTTTCAGGTAATGAACCCTGACCGGTACGGAACAGGGTGCCGTCCGGAAGTACCACTTCCATACCGCAATGCATCATCAGATGATCGCCGTAGGGGGTGTAACCAACCCCATGTTCAAGGGTGTTGCCAACAATGCCGCCCCAACCTGGTGCCGCTGGATCAATTCAGAGGTTGATGCGGTTTTTCTGTAGATATTCGTAGAGCTGAAAATAACTAACGCCTGGCTCAACTAAGGCATAGGCATATTCTTCGTTGACTTCAAGAATGCGGTTCATCCGTTTCAGGTCAACGACTACATAGCCAGGCATCCTCGGTGCAGGACCACCATAGGCAAAATTACGGCCGGTTGAGATCGGCCAGAGGGGCACCCGGTATTCATTGGCTATTTTTAAAATAGCCTGAATTTCGTCTACACCATCAGGAGCGACTACTGCTGACGGTAATTGAGCCTCACCGGGTAGGGTAGAGAAAGTATCGCGATAGCTGCGAAGCTTAGGGTCGCCGTCGCTGATTACCCACTGCTTGCCGATTGCGCCGGCCATTTCTTCAATTGCAGTGGAAAACTGTTGCGGCGATAACCAGTCTGGTAACGCTGGTGCCATGTCTATCTCCTCCCGGAAACGTCTAGGGTCAATCTGATGGTGCGTCGCAACACAGTTTTATGTTACTGAGATAGCGAGGCAATTATTAAACTTGTTGTAAAACGCCCTTGCCAGCCCAAAATATTTTGGGCTTATCTGGAACTAGGCTGGTTGTAGTATCCAGGAGACCAGGTGTCCTGGGCTACCGGTTGCTCTACTCGATTTTGCGGTGATCTGCTGTTCACTTGCAGGCCGTTTTTGCGCAATGAGTTCGGGCATGATCCGAGCAATCACCTGGGGCCAATGGTTCTCGGCCTGTTGTAAAGGTACTTCTATGCCTGCTTGCCACACTTCGCTAATCATCAGCGAATGCGAAATTTGATCGGCACTATCGTGGCTGTGAATACCCTTATAGGTCAGCGAGTAGCCGTTTGCGCTAGCAATCTGCTCAGCTAGTAATAATACTGCGTCGCTAGTCAGGCCCAGTAACGGCCGGTTTTCGCTCACAGCGGATTCCACCATCGCAATCACCGATCCAGGATCGATATCTAGACCGTGTACACGATAGGCTTGTTGGTTTATCTCGCTAAGGAACTGCTCACCTTCTTCAATGCGAGTGTCGCAAATCGCATCGAAGGCAACTGTGTTGGCGGTACTTTTGGCGCTGACTGCGCCACCCGGCAAGGCAGAAAACACCCCGGCTACTGTTCCTGCTCGCAAAAACTCGCGTCTTGTAATCATCGGTGATTTTTCTCCCTGCCAATACCAGCTCTGATGCCTGGTTTCAGTTCTAAATAGCGACGATAACTGGCCGGTTGCTGCGCAAGGTCATTCAAAAAATACGAACCTTACACGGGTGATTGAGTTCAACGGGCCGTTATTGCTGGAACTGGGATGGTAACGAATGGTCGTTAAGCTGTAAACGAATGGTGATTAGTTTGTTGTTAGTGGGTTGATATCACACTTAAATATATATAGAGGGGAATTGAAAGTCCTATTTAAAGAGTTGGTTAAGGCGCGGGGTGGTAGCCGTT
>JAESTY010000298.1 GCA_016763355.1 Immundisolibacteraceae bacterium | reverse complement strand
GGCTACCACGGCGACACCAGCGCTATGTTCCTGGTGGGCGAGGCCTCAGTTAAAGCCCAACGATTGATATCTACCTGCCACGAAGCTTTGTTGATTGGCATCCAAAAAGTTGCTCCGGGTGTTCGCTTGGGAGATATCGGTCATGCGATTCAGCATTTTGCTGAATCAAACAATTATTCTGTGGTCCGTGAGTATTGCGGTCACGGGATTGGCAAGGGCTTTCATGAAGACCCCCAGGTACTCCATTATGGGGTTCCGGGAACCGGAATGGTGCTGGAAGCAGGCATGATCCTGACCATAGAACCGATGTTAAACATCGGCAAACGTCAGGTTAAACAACTCAGCGATGACTGGACCGTTGTCACCCGTGATCGAAGTCTTTCAGCTCAGTGGGAACATACTATTCTGGTCACCGAAACCGGCTTTGAAGTCCTCACCCTACGCGAAGGTGAATCGATCTGACCGCTTCTAACGACCTTGTGTTATTTACCCCTGAGGCTGTTTTTCGAGAATTAACCGAACAACCTCTAGAAATAGCCAGGCTAAAAGAGTTCAGCGCCGAACTCCAATTACAAATGCGCCAGATGTTTGCCGCCGATGAATTAGCAGAACGGATTAGTGAATACCGCTGCTCGATTATCGATGCCCTGCTGAAGGCACTTTGGCAGCAAACCGTAGCTGAGCAGGATGTTAGCCTGTTGGCGGTCGGCGGTTATGGCCGCGCAGAATTACAACCCTATTCCGATATCGACCTTCTGATTCTTGCCGACACCGAAGCTCCGCTACAACAGGCAGAACAACAGATAAGTCAATTTGTCACCCTGCTCTGGGATCTGGGCCTGGAAGTGGGCCAGAGCGTACGCACCCTTGCTCAGTGCGTCACTGAAGCCCGTAAAGACATCACGGTGATCACCTCATTACTAGAATCACGAGACCTCTGTGGTGAACCTAAAGTAGCCGTATTAGCGCGACGCCTTTCGCGTCGGCGTTTCTGGGCGAGCCGTAAGTTTTTCACTGCCAAACTAGAAGAACAACAACTTCGACATCAGAACTTTGGCAATACCAGCTACGTGCTTGAGCCCAACATTAAAGAGAGTCCCGGAGGATTACGTGATTTACAAACCATTCTCTGGATTGCCATGCGTCATTATCGGGTCGCAACCGTTGATAAGCTTGCTGCACTGGGGTTTCTCGATCAGGGAGAACTCGAGACCCTGAAAAAAAGTCGCGGCTTGCTCTGGTGGGTGCGCACTGGTCTCCACCTGATTAATCAGCGCAAAGACGATAATTTGCTGTTTCACCACCAACGTGAGCTGGCCACATTGGCTCACTACGAAGACCGCGAAGAGGCGCTGGCGGTCGAAGCTTTTATGAAGAGTTATTACCGGGCGGTTACCGAACTGCGACGACTCAACGAAATGTTGTTGCAGCGGTTACGTGAACAGATATTAATGGCCCGACGCAGCAACCGTACCCGTCGTCTCGGTGAACACTTTCAGCTGCGTAAGGCACATATCGAAGTTATTAACGACAAGATATTTGAAAGACGCCCCCAGGCCCTACTCGAAATTTTCTGATGATTGCCCGTTTCGGCCCAGTCATTGATGGCGTCCATGCAGATACGATTCGTCTGATCCGAAATCAGATCCATCTAATCGATGCGGATTTCCGTCGTGATCCAGTCTGTAATCAACTATTCATGGATTTTTTACGTGAGCCGTATGGCATTTCCCATGGGCTCTGGAAAATGCACCTTTACGGCGTGCTTGGTGCATTTTTCCCTGACTTCCAACGGGTTACGGGACAGATGCAGCATGATCTGTTCCATATCTATACGGTAGACGAGCACACCCTGAAAACGGTCGGCAATGCGCGCCTTAATTCCCGTGCTGAATGGGTTGAGGACATGCCCCAATGCCACGATATCTACCAGGAACTGGCTAAACCAGAACTGCTGGTGCTCGGCGCATTGCTACACGATATTGGCAAAGGGCTAGGCGGCAATCATTCTAAACTCGGCGCAGCCATCGCGCGTGGTTTTTGCCATCGCCTGCAGTTAACCAGCATTGATTCCCAATTGGTGGTCTGGCTTGTTGAAACTCATCTGGATATGTCATCACTGTCACAAAATGCTGACATTGACGATCCGCAGGTCATTCGTCGGTTCGCCAGCCATGTGGGCTCGCTGGCCAAACTGGATTTTCTCTATCTACTTACCATCGCCGATATGCGTGCCACCGGCCCAACCGTTTGGAATGGCTGGAAAGGTTCATTATTGCAACAGCTATACCGGGCAACTCGTCTGCTATTCGAAACCGACCTTGACGCTCCAGCCCATCCTTCCGGCATTGATCAAACCAAGCAGTTAGCATTAAGACTGATGGCCCTGGAGCGGGTCACTGCAGAGCAGGCTAACACCTTCTGGAATCGCCTTGACGTAAGCTATTTTTCCCGTTTCAGCGCTGAAGAAATGGCCTGGCATGCCAAACATGTGATTCCATCACTAGCCGATTCGAAACTACCGGTAGTTGCCACCCGAAACTTTCCTGAGCGCGGTGGCACCGGACTTTTCGTTTACAGCGCTGACAGGCCCAACCTGTTCGCCGCAATTGCAAGCAGCCTCGACCGGGAAGGACTGACCATTGTCGACGCACGAATACTGACTACCGCCAATGGGTTTGCGCTGGACACTTTTATCCTACTTGATAAGGAAGGAGAGCTACTACAGAACCTGGATCAGCGCAGAGTCATCCGCCATGCGGTTCGGCACGCATTGGAACCTGAAAAACTGGCTCCTAAACCTAATCAACGCCGTCAGGGTCGTCAATCCAAAGCATTCCTGTTCACCTCTACCATCAATTTTAATCCAGGGCCACAACCCTACGCTCGACTAATGGAAGTCACCTGTAGTGATCGGCCCGGACTACTGTCGACCATCGCTATGATCCTTTCCGAACACCAGGTCGCCATTCTGGACGCCCGCATCAACACCTATGGTGAGCGAGTACAGGATCAATTCACCATCTTGTTGCCTGAAGATGATCTACCACAGATCGACAAGTTACTTGAGCAGCTCGAGATCTCGCTGAGTGCTGCTCTTGATCCAAAGGACAAGCAAGCTGCAAGCTTGCAAAACAAGAGCAACCATCGGTGAACCCAGGTCTGGACAAACTTCACCCTTACCCATTTGAGAAACTTTCCGGGTTATTGGCCGGCTTACCAGCACAAGCTCGGTTTGACCTCAGTATTGGAGAACCGAAACACCCAACTCCAGAGTTCATTACCAAGAGCCTGCTGGGCAACCTGAATGGCTTAGCCAGCTATCCTAAAATCATCGGTGACGCCGACCTTCGCGACGCGATTGCTGACTGGCTACAACAGCGCTTTACCCTCGCCGCTGGCATCAATGCAAAAACCCAGGTTTTACCCGTTAACGGCACCCGAGAAGCACTGTTCGCGATAGCCCAATGCCTGGTCGATCCCGGCAGCCAATCTTTGGTGTTAATGCCTAACCCGGGCTATCAAATCTATGAGGGTGCTGCCCTGCTCAGCGGCGCTGAACCGATTTATTTGCCCTTGCTACCCGAGCTCGGCTTTAACCCCGACTACAGCGCAGTTAGCGATCAGACCTGGCAACGTGCCCGGCTGCTGTACCTTTGTAGCCCTGGTAATCCCTGTGGTGGTGTAATCCCGGCAAAAACCCTGCAGCAACTCATCGAACTTTCTAATCGTCATAACTTCGTGATTGCAGCCGATGAATGTTATTCGGAAATCTACAGTGACGAAGACCAGCCACCGGTTGGACTACTCGAGGCTGCAGTGCAAATGGGCCAGAGTGATTTTCGCAACTGTTTGGTATTCCACAGCCTGTCGAAACGATCCAATGTGCCGGGCATGCGTTCTGGTTTCGTTGCCGGTGATGAAGCATTAATCAGCACCTTCCGACGTTACCGGACCTACCATGGTTGCGCGATGGCGCCACCGTTTCAGGCTGCCAGTGCCGCCGCCTGGCGTGATGAGCATCACGTCAAACTCAATCGACGGCTCTATCGAGAAAAATTCGACTCCGCCTTAACGATCCTGCAGGATTATCCTGTGAGCCAACCTGATGGTGGCTTCTATCTGTGGATTCCAACGCCAATAGATGATCAGGAATTTGCCAAATCCCTGTATCATCAACAGGGGGTAAAAGTAATCCCCGGCAGTTTTCTTGGTCGTGAACAGTACGGCTTAAACCCGGCCGGTGGCTATATTCGCTGTGCCCTGGTCGCAGAAAAATCAGACTGTGATCAAGCCATTAAGCTGATCGCTGAACTGCTCTAATCAGCCCCGCTTCTTCTTTCCCATTGACCTAATAACAGGACATTTGAACTCGAATGGACAACCTAAAAAGCCTGATCGAATCCGCTTTTGAACAGCGCGCCGAAATCACCCCAGCCAACGTTAGCCCTGAGGTTCACGATGCGGTTGGACAGGCGCTTGCCCTGATCGATAGCGGCGAAATGCGGGTTGCCGAACCGACTGATGACGGCTGGCAGGTCAACGACTGGCTAAAAAAAGCCGTTCTGCTGTCGTTTCGGATTGCCGATAACGTGCCAATGGACGGTGGCTTCACCAAATATTTTGACAAGGTCGCGAGCAAATTCGACGGCTATGCAGCTGAACAGTTTGCCGCCACCGGTTGCAGAGTGGTACCCCCTGCTACGGTTCGTCACGGCTGCTACATTGGTCGCAATGTGGTGTTGATGCCCTCTTACGTCAATATCGGTGCTTATGTTGATGAAGGCACCATGGTCGACACCTGGGCCACGGTGGGCTCCTGTGCTCAGATTGGCAAGAACGTGCATCTATCCGGCGGCGTTGGCATCGGTGGTGTGCTCGAACCCCTGCAGGCCGCACCGACCATCATTGAAGACAACTGCTTTATCGGTGCCCGTTCCGAAGTCGTCGAAGGGGTTGTGGTTGAGAAAAACTCGGTAATTTCAATGGGGGTTTACATCAGCCAGAGCACCAAGATTTATAACCGGGCAACCGGCGAGATCAGCTACGGCCGCATTCCCTCAGGATCAGTTGTAGTGTCTGGCAACCTGCCAGCTGCGGACGGAAGTCACAGCCTCTACTGCGCTGTAATTGTTAAACAAATCGACGAAAAAACCCGAGCCAAGGTCAGCATTAACGAACTGCTGCGCGGCGAATGATCCTTTTCGGCATTTCTAATTGCGATACGGTCAGTAAAGCAAGGCGCTGGCTCAACGACGCTGGCAGCGATTATCAGTTTCATGACTTTCGCAAAGACGGTATTACCACTGAGCAAATCAACCACTGGTGCGATCAACTTGGCTGGGAGAAAGTGCTCAATAAACGCAGCACCAGCTGGCGCAAGTTATCCAGTGACCAGACTGAAAATGTCGACCAGGCCCAGGCGGTTGCACTGATGGCGGAAATGCCGACACTGATTAAGCGCCCGGTGCTGGTAGCCGACAACTGGATTGAGCTCGGTTTTAAAGCCGAAACCTACCAAAGTCGGCTCGGCTGACCGGACCCACTGACAATGAGCGCAACACTCGACCTCACCTGTGAACTGATTCGCCGCGCATCGGTAACACCGCAGGACCTGGGCTGTCAGCAACTCATGGCAGACCGATTGGCAGCGCTTGGTTTTCATATTGAGCACCTGCGCTTTGGTGAGGTGGATAACCTCTGGGCGGTGCTCGGATCAGAAGGCCCGCTGTTCTGTTTTGCCGGTCACACCGACGTGGTGCCTAGCGGGCCGCTAGATCAATGGCTCAGCGACCCATTTGACCCAGTGATCCGCGATGGCCTGCTATACGGACGCGGCGCTGCTGACATGAAAGGTTCGTTGGCAGCCATGGTGGTCGCCACTGAACAGTTCCTGGCGAACCAGCCCACCCTCAAGGGTCGGTTAGCCTTTTTGATCACCAGTGATGAAGAAGGTCCGGCGCTAGACGGCACAGTTCGGGTAATCGAATGGCTTAAGCAGCAGGGCGAACAGATCGATTCGTGCCTGGTCGGGGAACCCAGCAGTAACAAGGCATTGGCAGACCTGGTTCGCAATGGGCGTCGTGGGTCACTCAGCGGACAGCTAAAATTAATCGGTATTCAGGGCCATGTCGCCTACCCCCAACTAGCCGACAATCCTATCCATCGAATTGGCGCCATCATCGAGCAACTCATTAATATGGAATGGGACCAGGGCGACGAACGCTTTGGTCCGACCAGTTTTCAGATCAGCAACATTCGCGGCGGAACCGGCGCTGGCAATGTGATACCTGGCGAAGTCGTGGTTGATTTTAATTTTCGCCATGGGCCAGTAAGCCCGATCGATTCTCTGAAGCAACGTCTTACCAAGGTCATCGACCAGCGTTGCGACAGTTATGAGTTGAGCTGGTCAGGCAGTGGTGGACCATTCTTTTGCCCCGCCGGAGACTTTATCGATAATGTCTGCGATGCCATTCAAACCCACACCGGCAAACGCCCCGAACTCTCCACTGGTGGTGGAACTTCAGACGGCCGCTTTATCGCGCCCACCGGCAGCGCAGTGATTGAACTCGGCCCGCGCAATGCATCGATTCATAAGGTCAACGAATCAACACCGGTGGATGAACTTGATCAACTCACCGGTATTTATCAGACCATCCTGGAAAACACGCTGACCTGATAGAAATCCACTGCGACTCAATCTGCAATATCAGGGGTTGATCCGCTTATAACCGAGCGTCGTGGCTTTTCAAACCACCCGACCACCCCAGCACAGCATCATCAGCGGTAATCATGGTTGCTGAATGAATAATGGCAGAAGCCGCTATCATACGATCAGCCGGGTCAGGGGTGAGGCCATGCAGTTCCACCGCCATCAAACCAATTTCACCATCAATCGCTATTTCACGAATACCTGATTTCAACAGCTGGGTGCGCCGGGTCGGTAACGGCATAGTGATCTCCAGCTCTTTTCGATATCGCAGCATGGTCATTTCCCAGAAACTGATTGCACTAACCAACAGCTCGTCATTGGCTAATGCGGCATCAACCATGTCACGACTCTTCTGGCCGAGCATATCGCAGTCCTGAGTCACCCAGATCAACACATGGGTATCGAGAATAATCATCGCTTTTTCGCCAGTGATAACACCGGGCTGATGACATCACCCTTAATGACAATAGAGTCCCTCATAAAACCGATCAGGGTATCGGCACGGGCAACATCTGGCGGAGTCAATTCGGCCACTACGGCATCATCTTTGACGATTTGAAAAGACTCACCGTTATCCTCTACCAGGCCAATAAGTTTGAGACTCTG
>JAESTY010000297.1 GCA_016763355.1 Immundisolibacteraceae bacterium | reverse complement strand
TCCGCTTCCGGGGCATCGAAGTCATAACCGTTCAATTCAAGAAACAGCGCAGCGATGGTGAGTGACACCCGCTTATTACCATCAACAAACGGGTGGTTTTTCGCGACGCCATAGCAATAGGAGGCCGCCAGGTCGTAGATCGATACTTCATCTGGGTGGGCGAAGCGCTGACGAGGTCGGGTTAGTGCCGATTCCAGTAGCTCCCTATCCCGCATCCCGGTAGTGCCACCGTGTTCGGCCAGTAACATCTGCTGAACGGCGATAGCTAGTTCTTCTAATAGCCAAACCGGCTGTTTCATTTAGCCAGTTCATGCAACGCGTTGCGGTATTTGTGCATGACTTTCTCGGCAACGGCCATCTGCTGTTCAAAATCTTGCTGGTAGGGTGTTAACGTCAGACCGTTGGGGCCATCGACCAGATAGAGCACATCACCTTTCTCAGCCTTCAACTTTGCGAGCGCTTCTTTGGGCAGCACAATCCCCATTGAATTACCGATAGCGGTGACTTTGACTTTTAGCATCAGGCTAACCTCTGCAAGTTATTACAAATGTAATTACACAGTCTAACACCCCCGCCACAAGCGATACCTTGCAGGCAGCTGGTCGGCCAGGTCATCGATACAGATCAGCAATGCAAACCAGCGACGCAGGTCAACCGAAACTGACCACCTGCTAACAACCATTCAAGTATCATCCAGACATCAAAAAACCCCAGGGAAACCCCATGAGAATCTGCATCCTCGGTGCCGGCGGACTTGGCTCTGTTTTCGGCGCACTGCTGGCTAAACAGGGAGTCGATATCACCCTGATTGGTCGAGCAGCCCATGTCAACGCGATCAATGAAAAAGGTCTACAGTTACTGGGTATTCGGGGTGAACAGCTGATTAAAGAAAACCTCACTGCCGTTACCGATGCCCGCGATGCCCGGGGCGAATTTGATTACCTGATTCTTGGTGTTAAAAGCACGGCTACCGCGGCGACCCTTGCCGGGGCTAACTGCCTGCGCGATCGGGTCGCAACTGCATTTTCGTTCCAGAACAATATTGTTAAAGAGACTGAACTAGCAACCTGGCTCGGTGATCCGGCCAGAGTAATCGGGTTTTCCACCTTTGAAGGCGGCTTTCTCGAAGCCCCTGGCCGGGTAAATAACAACATTACCCTGGAGACCAGCAGCTATCTTGGTGAACTGGACGGCACTACCACTGCCCGAACCACCGAGCTTACAGAAACCTTGAATAGCGCTGGCATTGGCACTCGGCTAGTACCCAATATTCAGCAGGTGTTGTGGGAAAAACTCACCCAGATAGCCAACGCTGCAGGCTGGTCAATCAGCTGTGAAATTGGCAATCCAGCACTGACCTTTGCCGATGCCATGATTCTGCGAGAGGGTGCAGAACATTATCTGGCAGTAGCCCGTGAGGTGCTGTCGGTTTATAAAGCACAGGGTTATCAGCCGCAGAATTTCTACGCCCCTGTTTCTAAACTCAAAGAGCTGGACTCTCTGGACGACGAGGCCGCCATTACCACCATCATGGGAATTGGTCAGGCCATGCTCGATGGCGGCTATCAGAGCCGCACCTCGATGCATGACGATATTTTGAACGGTAAAAAAACCGAGGTGGATTACATCCTCAAACCCTTCATCGATAAAGCCGCTGAACTTGGGCTGGAAGTGCCGACTGTAGCCGCCTGTTATCGGATCATTAAGGTGCTGGATAATTACCTACGCTGACTCTGCTTAACATCGTCAGCCAACCAGGCCTTTATTAATGACTGATAAGGCATGTCTCGTTTATTAGCCTCTATTTTGATGCCATCGAGCAGTCCCTCCGGTAGCCGAAGCGAAATGGTCCTGGTTGATGGCTTGAGTTTTGGTAGCGAGACCGACACAGCCTGCCCCCAATCTACATAGTCACTAGAATCATGCTGTTGCCAAAAAGCCTGTTCCTCGGCTTCGTTTTTAAATTGCGGTATTTGCTTAAGCTTGCTCATAGCTAGTCCTTTTTTCTCGTAAACCCTCTCAAATCCCTAGCATCTCGCGATAAACCTGCCAGAAGGCGCGAATATTGCCCTCGCTGAGCAGACTGCTTTCACGCTTTATATCAAGCCCCTCCATCTCAATGCATTCCAACGCATCCGGGTTCGACCAGGCCGATTGCTGCACCAGCTCGGTGGCTTCGCCATCTTCCATCGAAACCAGTCCGGCTGGGCCAATCAGGTTGAACTGCTTCAAACGGATCATATCCATCTCGGCGTCGTCATCGATGTAGCCAAAATAGACCCAGACCAGTTCGAAGTTACCGACGCCTTTGGGCAGCACCTGGCGTACGGCCAGGGTATTGGCGATTTGCTGCAACACCAGTCCGGGGAAGATGGTCTGGATAACCGCGGATTTACCGTCTTCGAATTCGGGCCGACCTGCCAGCAGACTGGGATCATTCAGGGTGTAGGTTTGATCATAAGTACTAATAGCATCACTTTCGTATTCGTCGGTTGCCGCCTCTTCGCCGGTGTTTTTAGAGGTTAAAACGCTATGGCGGAATGTTGGGTCGAGGGAAATGCCACCTTCCTGACTAGAACGATAGAGACCAAAGGTGCAGTGAAACAGGTGCAGCAAACTGGCATGATAAGGATCGCGCAGGTTCTCGGCATAAACCTTCCAGTTGCTATTCATGTACTGGCGATGAACACCGAGCAGTTTGATCGGCCGATTAAACAAACGCTTTATATAGTGAGCGGCGGTTTCACCGATGTGGGTTTCAACGTCTTCAAGGCTGTGATCAAAAGTAGCAAAAATAAGCCCCTGAAAAGCTTCTACTTTAAGCTTATGCAGCCCATGGTCTTTAAGGTCGAAATCTTCAGGATAACCACCTTTACCGGCCAGGCCGCGTCGAAACGGCACGCCAACCAGATCACCGGCAGGATCAAAAGCCCATTGGTGATAAACACAGGTATGGGTGCCTTGCTCGCCAATATTGCCACGCAATTCACGACAGATTAGTGCGCCACGATGGGCACAACGATTAACCCAGCCATGGATGTTGCCATCCGCATCACGGGTAATAACCACCGGGGTATCGCCCACAAAGGTGCTTTTAAAATCACCGACATCGGCCAGCTCCACCTCTAGCGCGACAAAATTCCAGGTCGGACCACGGAAGATCTTATCCTGCTCCTGCTCATACAACGCCTGATCGGTATAAACACGCAGCGGCACCCGGGACACACCGGCCTCAGGCCAGGTAAGGCTCGCGGGTGGTGGGATTTCATTAGGTCTATTCATGGTCTCTGCTCCGGTCGTTCGATATTGACAGTCTAGCGCTTCAGGTTTGCGCTGGTCATCCTGTTATATAACTAGTCTAGCTAGCCACCTGATTAGATCGTTTGTACTGATCAAACAGGGAGAAGGTCCAGTTGCGGGTCGCTAATAACAAACTGAATCCACGGCGACGCTCAATCGGCTGCAGACCATCTTCTTTGAGTAGGCCATTAAACTCACTGACCAGGGTCAACAACCGGCGCTGTAGCAGCTGCACCGAGGCGTCGGTGAGCATGCCACTTAAAAACATCATCTGGTCGCCAATGCCATCAAACTCAGCCTGCAGAAATTCATTTTTAACCTGCGCATCAAACAGCGCCCGGATCGGTCCGCTGGGTTGCCAGGTTAATTGTCGTGAAACCCGCAACTGAACTCGATTTTGAGGCAATAAGCCGATTAACCCCATCTGATCGAGACGATGAAGCAGCTGCTGGGTGCCTAGCTCGGTGAGCTGATACTCATCAGAAATCATGCTGGCGGTGTAATCGTTGAGTAACAGAAAAAACACCAGTAACAGCTGAGGTTCAGCCACTAGCGACTGTTCCTGCTGCAGACTCAACTGGTCCTGGGCCGGCTTGGCACTTGCCTGCCGCGCGACCTCTGCAAGCGGCACCTCCAGCAGGTCACAGATAGCCACCACCCGCTCTAGCGTAAAGCTGCGACTGGCAAATCCTCTTTTAATACTCGCTTCACTTAAACCCAGGCCAGCGCCGACCATCGCATAGGTCAAACCGCGTTGGCGCAGTAACCGCTTGAGGGTGTCGATCAATTCAGTGACTTGTGACATGCTGACTGTCCTAAATGAAGTTATCACCCGGATAAGAGACCATCCAGAGTATCACCGGGACAGACTTTTAGTATCGAATATCAATACTATTCATAAAAAAATAAAATAATCGTATTTTAATACTAGACTCGCCGCACTTCTTCAGCGGCAAGGGAAACAGCACCATGGAAGCTTCACTCTGGCGACAACGCGGCTTTACGCCGTTTATCAGTATTGCGTTTGTGAACGCATTTACCGACCTGGGTCACAAAATTGTGATTCAGAACGCCCTGTTCAAAATGCTCGACGGTACCGAGCTGCGGGTATATACCGCGCTGATCCAGGCGATGATTCTGCTGCCGTTTATTCTCACCTTTACCCCAGCCGGGTATATTGCTGATCGCTTTGCCAAGCAGCGCATTATTCAAATCTGCGCCGCACTGACCATTCCGCTGACGCTGGCGATTGTCTGGTGTTATCACCTGGGGGCTTTCTGGCCGGCATTTGGACTGACTTTTCTGCTGGCGCTGCAGAGCGCTTTCTATTCACCAGCCAAATATGGCTACATTCGAGAGCTGATCGGCCGTAACCGATTGGCCCCAGCCAATGCAGCATTACAGGCTGCGGTACTAACCGCCATTCTCGGCGGAACGGTGGCCTATAGCTTTCTGTTTGAAGCAGTGCTCGATAGTAACTACCACTCGCTGGGAGATATTCTTCAACAGGTCCAGGTAGCGGGTTGGTTATTGGTCGCAGGCGCGATACTGGAAACCATACTGGCGCTACGCCTACCCAGCCACGAACCTGCACCGCAGGACAAATTTAGTGTGCGTCGTTATCTGACCAGCGGATATCTGCGTAGCAACCTGAAAACGGTATTCCAGACCCGCGGCATCTGGCTGAGCATTATTGGCCTGTCGGTATTCTTTGCGGTTAATCAGGTAATTTTGGCTACCTACGGTGCCCATCTAAAAGAGGTAGTCGGCGAAACCGATACCCGGGTTGCCAATGGCCTGATGGCGCTAGCCGGGGTCGGTATTGTGTTTGGTGCCGCCATGGCCGGACGCTGGTCTCGTAACTATATAGAAACTGGCATGGTGCCCGCCGGGGCGCTGGGCATGTTCATCGGTATGTTGCTATTGCCAGGTATTCACCACTTACCAACCATTAGCGTGCTGTTTCTGGCCTACGGATTTTGCGCCGGGCTATTTATCGTGCCACTGAATTCACTGATTCAGTTCTACGCTCGCGAGGGTGAATCCGGGGTGGTGCTGGCCAGCAATAATTTTATTCAGAACATCGCCATGCTGGTATTTCTGGGGCTTTCCATTGTGGTCGCCCAGTCCGGTATCTCCACCTACTGGACCCTCTATGCACTGGCGTTT
>JAESTY010000030.1 GCA_016763355.1 Immundisolibacteraceae bacterium | reverse complement strand
TCTTTATTTAATCTGACAGTACCTTTTTCTATTCTCTCTTTGATGTCATCTTCAAAAGAAAAGTTACTTAGAACTTTGCTAAATTCTCCTAAAAATTGTTCATTCATAATTTTGTCCAATTGCGCATAACAGGCAGTATGTTACTTGCTATCTTCTTTTGTATATTCATCACAATCACAAGAATAGTCTGTATCATCTTTATCATGATCTATAGCGCATTCAAGACAGTAATGACAATTATCACAAACAATTTCAGATTTTGGGATTGATTCGTAAGTATCTCTTTCACAACTTTGGCAAACTGCATCTTCATCGCCTCTATGCCATTTGTGTTCATAGAAAATATGCTCATTTTCTTCTTTATGTGGATCTAAAAAATATGGAGAATTACCTTTGATGTATTTGTCATAGCTAGAAGCTATCTCCACTTGAATTTCTTTCTCTTCATAGTCGTCAAATTCAGTGATAAATTGATCTTTTGCTTCTTCTTTTGAAAAATGAAAAACTATCTTATTATCAATTTTTTCATTTTTCCAAATCTCTGCTATTATGTAGGCTTTTAGTTTATTTTCATTCATTTTATTATCCTTTACTGCGCATAATTAGGTTTATGTTAAGTTTTTAAAGTGATTATTTATGTATTCTTCAGCATGATCAAATAGTATTTTGCTGACATTCCATCCTATAATTCTTTTTGTATCAAGTTGATCTAGATAGAACTTTTCTGGAATAAGTAAAAATAGATTTTTTTCAGATAATGAATATAATGAACAAGCATCATTTGGAAAATTCATATGGATACAAGTATTAATTAAATAAGGGCTTTCAAAATGTTTTTTGGCAGCTCCACCTTTAATCATTTCATCTAATCTATCTGTTGTATTTTTTTTCAATTTTTCGAGTGGATTTTGTTCATTTTCAAGTATTTGATCTCTATGTTTTGAAGAGCTTAAAAAATTACAGTTTTTACAAAAGTCGACAATAAATATAGTTTTATTTTCTGCAATGGTTTTACCAAAAGTCATATCATTTGATGATTTACAAATTGGACAATAATATTCATGTTTATTCATTAGGATTTCTCTTTTTTCTTTAAATTGTTATAGTATTTTTCAACATTACCAAAGCCATAAGATCCCATAGAGTCTATGTCACTTTGTATGGCTGATCTTGTGAATGGATTATGTAAAAACATAAGAGTTTCACGTTCATTACTTTTTCTTAAAAGCATCATTAATTTCACTCTAGGAGATGTGTATTTAACATTCATTTTATGATCTTAAATACATGAACGATTGTGGCGGTCTTTTTAGACCGAATTCACTAAGCTTTTTTGGTTTATTATATAAAATAGGATTCTTGATTTTTAAGGCATGAGAAATTGATGTATTTTTGAAATACTCATTAAAAAACTCTTTTGTAATTCCTGACTTATGTCCTGTTTTAATCCATAATTCTTCAGGTGTAAAAGTGAGAGTTTCTTCAATTTCAAATTCTCCTATTATCATTTTGGTTGGATATGAAGAATAAACTAGTGCTGTTTTTATTTTGTAAATTGGTATTTTTTTTCTAAATTCAAAAAGCTTTTCGCCACTAAATATTTTATTTGCGTGTTTGGGTTGAATTGATATTAATAGTTTCAATTGAGATCCTTTAGAATGGTATTTCATCGTCTGATATCTCACCTTCATAAACAGGTTGATCATCTTGATTGTTGTCACTATTTGAAGGTTTACGATCACAATAAGTAATTTGATTTCCTACAATTTGAGTGTAGTATTTTGTAACTCCATCTTTTTTATAGCTGCTTATTTTAAGTTTTCCAATAACACAAACTAAAGATCCTTTTTTTTGATATTTAACCATGTTTTCAGCTGACTTATTAAAACAAACAATAGGAGCAAACAAAGTTTCAGTTTGATCTTTTACTTTCTCATTTACTGCTAAAGTAAAATTACAAATAGCTAGTCCTCCCGGTGTATATCTTATTGTTGGATCTTTAGTTAGATTCCCTAATAATGTGACTTGATTTACCATTTTTATATCCTTTTTTATAAATATTTTTACATTTGCATTTTCAATTGATTTTTTGATGTCTGAATGATTATTTGTACGTGTTTTAAACATATCTATAATTAAGGCGATACAAACAAAAATTAAAATAACAATAATCATCTTTTTTTAGCTTTCTATGATGTGGATAAAACTTGTTTTCATCCTTGATTTTTACTTGCTTTCATCTTCTTCAGTAACTTCTTTAATATCTTCTTTTGGAATAAAATTAATTCTATTAATAGTCTCTTCAAGACTTTCAAGTTTCATGAATTCGACAGATTGAAAATGTGACTTTGTTTCAAATTTCACACCTTTTACGATTAAATATCTCTCTAATCCAACTTGAGCAAAAAAGTAAGTTCGATTAAGTTGATCTATTGATCCATCAAACTTAAGTCCATCATCAATAGAAACTTTTAGCCGAATTGGATTTACATTATTATCAACTACATTCATTTGAGTTTTTAAGCTAAGATGAGAGGTATTATCTACATCTAATAAATCATCATCAGCAACAATCCTTGAAGGCCCAAAAAGCTCTCGTTTTTGTCTTCTATCGCCTTCTGGTAGTTCAAAATATTTCTCGTAAGCTTCGGGACATTTTTCCCTTAATTCTTCAAGCAAACATCTATCTGCAATCTCTTCGCTGTCTGGTAAATCACCAACACTAAATATTTTTTGAAAATAATCAGTAGACGATTTTTGATAAATTTTGACTTGATTATATTTAAAATTTCCACCATCAAAGTATGGATAAACAATCGACTTTTTTAATTCTGGTGATAAAATAGACTCTGAATGAGCTAAGCTAGAATCATCCATATGAATAATTCCAGTGCTATAATCAACTTTGAAAATAAAAACATTAGGAGTTAATACTTTGTTTTGCTCTGCATTTGCATTAATAACAAATAACAAACCATCTCTAGCTTTTGGAGTAAGTGCATATTGATTAGCAACAATTTTTGCATGAGATCTAAAAATTGATTTTGAAACTGCTGTTAATA
>JAESTY010000296.1 GCA_016763355.1 Immundisolibacteraceae bacterium | reverse complement strand
TTTTTTGCTATTCTTCACAAGAAAGCACGAAAGCAGCACGAAAGGGGGTCAAATCTTGACTTAACATATTAAGTTAAGATTTAGCTTGTTTTACACTGCTTCCAGCATAAAATTGAAGCTTTCCTTGTCCTCACAATGCACCATCGGTGATAATCCAGATACGAGGTCCTGATTTGGCAACTTACCTCAAATTTAAGTCGATATGC
This sequence comes from Immundisolibacteraceae bacterium, assembly GCA_016763355.1. GTDB lineage: Bacteria > Pseudomonadota > Gammaproteobacteria > Immundisolibacterales > Immundisolibacteraceae > QNFC01. Next base: position 5,400 of record JAESTY010000296.1, on the reverse strand, counting down.
CTCCGGGATATTTCACAAGATCAACAGCAGTTAGCAGTCTCTAAAAAATGGTGAAACTTGATTTAGGCCGGTCTGTTGAATAAAAAGCTGGCTCACCTGCTTTTGGCGCTGATCCCGCTGCTGCTCACACCCTTGCTTAGTTTTGTGTTGTTTGAAGGCCTCTTAAACCTTGGTGGGGGTGAGAAAGATATTATTTGGGCCATTGTTTGGGCGGTTTGGTCTCTCACATTTGCGATTTCGGCGTTGGTACTAATATGGCGGAATTGGGCATTAAAAAGGTGGGTTTGGCGTTCTGCGATGGTGGCGACAGGTGGCATGCTCATGCTATCGGTACTGGTATTTGGCGTGTAAAAAAGAGGGTCAAAAACGGGGGTTGTATAAACACAATAGCGGTCAAATCTTGACTTAACATGTTAAAGGTTTTTCGGTAACTTTGATGTCCTCTAAAAATAGCGCTGTTTAAATTTAATGGTAGGTAAGAGAATGTCCTGGGCTAATATTGATTCTCCCGGTTTAACTTCTGAATCTTTTTGACGAAAACCAATAATGGAATTCAATTAGTGGCTGCTGAATGAGAGATAACTATCATTTTTTGAAAGAAACGGTTGAGCATGGTGTATTTGCCGAATGGCAGGAAGTTGATGTCGAGATAGACGCGTTTACAGATTTAGGTATAAAAGTAATCATTAATGATGAGTACTTAGGCCTGGTTTACGGCACTCAGGTTTATGAGAATTACCAAAAGGGCCAACAACTTAAAGCTTATATCCAGCTGGTCAGGGATGATGGCAAGATCGACGTTTCGTTACAGCCGAAAAAGCTTCAGCATGTTTTTTCTACGGCCGGAAAAATCATAGAACATCTCAATGAGTCTGGTGGGACGAGCAGCTTTAGCGATAAAAGTAGTCCTGAAGATATCGAACAGGTGTTTCAAGTCAGTAAGAAGGTGTTCAAACAAGCCATCGGCAGTCTGTATAAACAGAAAAAAATAACCATTACAGATAACGGCATCGAGCTTGTTAAATAGGATAATGGTTGGCCAGGTTTTGAACCCCGCAACGTATAGCTATCGTTTTTCGCTCCGCATACCGGCTAGTCCATAAGGTCTTGTGGCCAGCACCAGGCTGGTAACTCAATTACCAGACCGGGTGACCAGCACCACCAAACACGACGCCGCCAAACACGGACATGGCATCTTCATAGAGATGGCTGGCGTGTGCGCCGATGGTCATTAGGTCACGGGTGAATATGTCTACCGGGGCGTCTTTGAACAGGGCCATTGCGCCGAGGGCCTGACTGGCTTCGGTAGCTATTTCAACACCGCTGCGGCCCTCTGACCACGTATGGCATACATCAGAGCTTTGTCTTCGTCGGTGCTGGTTTGATTATTGGCTAGCCGGGTTTCGAGAGTACTGTTATAGCGACCGGCGAGGCCTGCCATTTCAAGCAATTTCATTTGTAACCGTGCCACCACTGCTGGCACTGGGCCGCTGGGCGACGCTACCCAGACCAATTCAGCCGCGGTGGAGAATGCCGCTGGCAAAATTCCACTGGCCATAGATGCGAAAGCCTTCGTCGTCGGCTTCGACTCGTCCCACCGGTGGGAGTAGGTCGCCAATTAGCTCACCGTTATTGAGCAGCTCAACCCGGCCCTGGGGTGACATGTAACTGACCCAGACTGCGTGAATGGAGAAAAAGCAGAACAACCAACCGGCCACCATGTTGTGGCTGGCGATGATCCGGATCATTTGGTAATAGGTCTTAATATCGGTGTTGAGGCCAGCGTTGCGCTTAGGTTTCCACAACTCTGGGATTGGTGCTTTGCTGGTTGATTCTGGTCATGCGGAATGGGCGAATTCAGAGGGGGTGAATAGGCAGAAGAGTCATGGGCCACAACGGTGACGTGATCATCCAATCTGTAGGATGCTTGAAATACTAATGCCCTTATCTCTGTTGTGCTCCGTTTAGGGGCTGGCTGTTAAACTGGTGCGGTTCGCACCATCACGGCTGCCGCGAATTGAAAAACGCTATTTCACTGAGGGTAGTGTTGATTACACTTATTTGGGCTAACTGAACACGATGAGCAAAGATCAGCTGAATAACCCATTACACGGCATCACCCTGGAGAAGCTGCTGACCAGCTTGGTCGAGTCTTTCGGCTGGGAGGAGATGGCCGTCAGAATCGATATTAATTGTTTTAAGAGTGATCCGTCGATCAAGTCATCTCTGAAGTTTTTACGTAAAAATCAGTGGGCGCGAGACAAGGTCGAAGCCCTCTATCTATCAACAACTCAGAAACCATCCCCCTGGGGGTAGTTGTAAACTTTCGATGCTGGGTTCATGGCAACCATTTTTCGCAGGTGTTGCACTCCGGTCGACCTGCTAAAGGTCTGCCAGCAAGTATTATTTATAGAGGTAGTGACAGATGAGTTTTAAGGTGTATCTAGCGGGTGAAATACATTCGGACTGGAGACAGCAGATTATTGCCGGTTGTGAGCAGGACAGCTTTTCATTTTCGTCAGCGGTGACGGATCATGGGGCCAGTGATGCGGCCGGTGATTTGCTTGGCAATGAAGACAAGAGTTTTTGGCGTGACCATAAATCGGCGAAGGTAAACGCGACCCGCACCAGAACACTGATTGAAAAATGCGATGTGGCGGTTATTCGCTTTGGTGAAAAATACAAACAATGGAATGCAGCGTTTGATGCCGGCTGCTGTGCCGCATTGGGTAAACCCTATATCACGCTGCACGGCGAGGAGCTTATTCATCCTCTAAAAGAGGTGGATGCGGCTGCGTTTGCCTGGGCGACCGATCCCGAGCAGGTGGTCGAAATTCTGAATTACATTGTCAGCGACCAGTTAGGTTAATAACTGTGAACCAACCGGCTGCGGTGTCAAATTGCGGATGTCACCAAAACGCGGCAATGGTATGGTTTTGCAAGTGAATATAAATGGGCAATTAAAAAAATACCTTTCCATAAAAATGGATTTAAATTTTTTGTTTTTTAGGGGCAAATAATGCGGATGGTTTTCTTTATCAAGTTTTTGGTTGCCACTGGCATATTGATGAGTTGATTCAGCGCTGCGGCCGTTGAGTGCGCGGAACAATCAGAAAACTATAAAAAAGATGGGGATGACTATTATGTGATCGTCGAGGCTGAGCCGTTAACTAAAGATCAGAAAGCGGATGTTAAGGACTTTTTTTCATCGATCGTTAAAAAAACAATAACAGGTGATGGCACCAGCACCCACTGCGTCGGCCCGGATAAAGAGGCGGTCAAAAAAGTTGAGCGTTTTTCGGTCGAGTTGAAATCAAAACAGGGTAAAGATGGCAATTTGGTGTTGTCTTTTAAGTCGAAAGACAAAGAGAACAAAACAATACGCAAAGAGAAGTTACGCCTCTTTGGTGATAACAACCCGTACTATATTCACGAGTTAACTGATCATTCCCTGGTGATCAGTTCCAAGCTGAGGAATAGGTCTGAATTTAGAAAAAATGCTTATATTAACGAGGAAGTCATTAAGATAAATGTGGTCAAAAAATCGCTGACTATCGAAGTGACTCGTTATGTGGGCGGTTTTTTTGGTGTTCAGACCCTACGGACATTTAAGTTATAAGCCTTGACCAACCGAAAGCGGGTGCTAGTGGTTACCCGGGTTAGCTGAACAGAATCACACCACGCGTTAAACAGGACACCGAAATCACTTAGCTATTATTTCCACTCACTGCTTTACCTGCCGCTGTTTCATGGCCTGGAGATGTCAGATGCAAACTCAGTCGAATGATCGAGTCATTATCGTTACTGGAGGCGGCAGTGGGTTGGGGCGCGCCATGTCGATTGCGCTGGCGCAGGCTGGTGCCCAGGTGGTGATTGCGGAAGTTAATCAGCTGCATGCGGATGAAGCGCTGGCTGAGGCCAGTGAAAAGGGGCTAGCTGCTCGCATCAAACATATCCGAACTGACGTGACTAATTCTGATGCTGCTGACGCCACGGTAGCGGCCACCCTGGAGTCTTTCGGGAGCTTGTTTGGGCTGGTTAATTGCGCCGGGATTGGCTATCACGAGAATGGTGTCGCGGTGATGCCGCCGCCACCGTTTTATGATCTAAAACCAGAAGGCTGGCGTCAGGTGATAGACGTTAATCTCAACGGCCCGTTTTTTATGACTCGGGCTGCGGTGCCGCATATGCTTAAAGCGGGCGCGGGTCGTATTGTTAATGTCACCACTAGCTACGGCACCATGCAGCGGCCGCGAATGTCGCCTTATGGGCAGACCAAAGCAGCTCTGGAGACCGCGACTATGATTTGGTCGAATGACCTGGTCGGCAGTGGTGTGACGGTCAATGTGTTGATTCCTGGCGGTGCTGCGGATACCCGGTTATTACCGGATGCGCCGGGCACCGGGTTTCGTGCTCCCGGCAATAAACTGGTGTCGCCAACGGTGATGCAGGCACCCATCACCTGGTTAATGTCTGATTCATCCAGTAACACCACAAGTTGCCGGTTTATCGGTCAATGGTGGGACCCTGAACTACCCGCGGATGAAATGGCCGCGAAAGTAGGCCGGCCGGCTGGTTGGCCAATTCCAGAAGGTCAGGGTGGGGATGAGGGGCTGGCGGACTGAGGTTGAAAACAACACATGGCATAAAGTGGCAGTTCAATTTGGCGGACTAAATCATTGTGTTTGATGGCCCAACTGAGCTGGCCAGGTAAGCGCAGTAGACCTAGATATGGCGATGCCTTTTATTGGCTGCCAATGCAGCTTAAAAATATCAGTCAGGAGTGACCGTGGACCAACACCATAAAATTAACTATGTCGAACTGCCGGTGGGTGACCTGACACTAGCAAAGAGTTTTTTTAGTACCGTATTCGGCTGGTCTTTTACCGACCATGGTCCCGAATATTGCTCTTTTAACGGTGCGGGCATTGATGGCGGTTTTTTTCAGTCAGATTTCTGCGTGTCCACTGAGGTCGGTAGTGTGTTACTGGTGCTCTACAGCAACGATCTTGCCGCCACCCAGCGTGAGATCGAAGCGGCTGGCGGCGAGATTGTTAAGCCGATATTCAGCTTTCCCGGCGGTCGTCGGTTTCACTTTATTGACCCCAACGGCAATGAGTTTGCGGTTTGGGCTGAATAAGACTTTGGTTGGCTAATCCTCGGCCTTCACCATCGGTGGTGGGGTAAACACGGTGATGGGTGGTGTTTCGCCGGTCCATTTCTCTATTTCTATAAGGGTGGTTTGAGCACTGGGTCCCTGGGCCAGCCGCGAGCTGCCTTTATCCAGCGTCAGCATGTTGGGGTTGCCGTGCACATCCAGGCTGCCGATCTGGCCCGGTTCCAGTGGGTCATACCAGGCACCGGTGGCAAGTTGTACTACTCCCGGCGCAATTTTATCGC
>JAESTY010000295.1 GCA_016763355.1 Immundisolibacteraceae bacterium | reverse complement strand
TGCCCTTTCCCCGTACGCCTAAAAACCTTGAATTCTGACCTCGGCTCAAACCATCAAAATTTAGCCTCTAGCTAATGACTATTTGGTAAAAACAATGCAAAAAAAAGCCCCGCCGGTCTTAAACCGGCGGGGCTTTCAATTCAGCAGATTAACGCTTACTTAATCAGTCGGGGAATTGCTGACGGCTGATAATCCTTAACTTTAAGCGTTGGATCATTCAACAGTGCCTCACCATCTGGTGGCGAGAACACGATGCTGGCATGCATACGCTGCAGGTCAATGACTGGCACGTAACTTACTGTCTGTGCCCAGGTGCCATCAGCACGTAAAGCAGGACGGTAGTTACAGTTCTCTACCCGCCAGAGTTCGCCCTTCTTGTCATAAAATTCCTGCCAATGCAGCATTGGGGAATAGATATCTGCATCGTAGTACTGAACCTTTCTGCTCAGCAGATAACCTTTCTTGGGAATGGCTTCAACCACGAATACTTCACGAGGTTCCCAGTCATCAAGAATGTTCCAATAAGGAGCCTCATCAAAATCGATCATTGGGAAACGATCAGCGGCGCTATTGGTGTCTCTGGCCACATTCACTGTTGAGTGCACATTACCTAAAATCCAACGTTTACCAACCATTCTCCAGCTTTCATACCAGGCTGGATCAACGGCCATACCGAAAGCTTCATCATTCAGCAAATCGGTCGCTGACAGCGGATCGGCCCACGCCCGGCTAGACAGACGGCGCACACGACGGATGCTTTTAATGTAAGCGTATACATCGGGGAGGCGAGCGTCATCGTAAGAGACGGTGACAATGCCCAGCCCACGGGTATCTTCAGGGTATTTATTCAACACCACCTCATACTTGATGACATTATCTTCAAGCTTATGAGGGGTAGCAGAACGACCGGCGGTTAACAGTCGTGAAAAGCGCCAGTGCTGCTCTCGCTCTAAACCCTTTTTGCCATCAATGATGGCAAAATACATCGGGTTAAGATCGACTGCATCTGCATACCAGGGGCCACGAGAAAAGTTATACGCAACTTTAATGCCGTCATCCGGATTATTGCCATCGATTTCGGCAAAGGGCATGCCGGTTATATGACCCACCAACACGTTAGTTTCCGGGTCAATTGTGACGGTACCCGCATAGGCCTTGGTAGCCTCAACCAGTCTTGGGTCAACCTTGGTTTCGCCGCCCTGGCGAAGACGCATCTTCATTCCGTGGTCACGAATCAAAATTTCCTGACTTGGGGTCAGAAGATCACCCAGCACTTTTCCGCTGAAGGTCATCGATTTCAATTCGTCGATGTTAGCAGCACTAAGAATAGTGCCCTGCTCGACTTCAGCAGCAAAGCTGCTGGCACTGCTGATCAGCGCCATACTACCCAATAGGGCAGCTGCGACAATTCCTTGTCTTGCCATGATAAAAATCCTTTTTTGGCTTTCTAAATTTTTCCTGACCACTACCTGCCGGATGACAAATGGTCACCAGCTTTTGACTCCAAACGGCTGAACTGATCTCCAGTCCAGTTTGTGAAGCAGTAGTTGCCAAACAGTCATGACTTAAGCCGGCACCAGGTCTATTTATCGGTGTCTGAGCCATTTCCAAGTCATAAAAAAACGGCCGCTGAACGACCGTTAACCTGTCTATTTTAGCTTGTTTTGTTGCACTGCAACATTAATATTTGAGCAAAAACGGCAAAGATTGACTACAGATAGCGCTCAGACCAGTTCCTAACTGGGTTTAAGAGCCACCGATAATCCACCGATATTTAATTAACCAGCCAGATATAGGCCAAACTGCGTTAGGGAGTGAGAATAAATTCAGCAATTATATCTAGCTCACTATCAGTGATCTCAGTTGGTCGAAATGGCGGCATTTCCAGCAAACCACCTCGAACGATGGTTTTCACATAAACCAGATTCAGGTCTTGCCGACCCTTAATAACTGCCTTTTCAGCACCATATTTTTGACCTAACAACAAGGTAGCCGGATGCCCTGCCCCTGGATCATGACAGGCCTGACAATGACGTTTATAAATCTGCTCACCACTGCGAACGGCCGGATCGTCAACGGGTTCAGCCCTAACCGGGTCAGAGTTAACGGTTCTAGAAACCATCGCCTGATCCTCTGGTTCGCTGGAACATCCATAGACAGCTAACAACAGAGTCAAAGGTAAAAATCTGATCACTCGATTCATTTTCATTCCCTAAGAGCCGGTGTTGTTAGTGATGCCTTTACGATCCTCAGGCCAGCCACTGGGCCAGATGCCCGACTTACCAGGAGACAGTATGCCCGCAGGGTCAAGAATATCTTTGAGCTTCTGATTTAGCTTGGCCAGGCCGTTATCCATGTTGTTATAAGTCCCTGCGACCAGATCCATATACTCAAGATTTGCCTTAAGCTCACCAAACCCAAGCCGCGCGGCTTCCAGAATAATTTCCCGAGCACAGGCATCCGCCCGTTGGCGCTCACCCTCATCGTGGGGATCAAACGCCAAAATCAGCATATGAATCTGAGCCCGTCCGGCGGCCACAAATTCGGTCAGGTAATCGAAGCCATATTTGGCAAAAATTTTCGCCATACTTTCGTAGCTGGTAGTCGCATGAGCTCCTGAACTGGGGGTTAGCGGGGTGAAATTCAAATGACCGCCACCGCCCCAGTTGACCATGGCAAATTCACTCATATTGGGCTCACCGCGCATCAGTTTTTCGCGGTAGTTCCAGCTCACATCATTTTCCGGTCGGTCACCCTGTTCAAAGGCCTTAGCCCCTGGAATGCTCAACAAAGCCTGTTTAACCATCGGCCAGACAACTGCAATGGTCTCATCGGTACCATAAAGTGCCCCATAAACATTCCAGGCACCGACATCAAAATCTTTATACATCTGTTGCCAGACCGATTCCGGAACCGGAGTTTTCTCGGTCCAGTAATCTTCCCGATTAGCTTGTACGCAGCAGGTGTAACGGCCATGCTCCACCAGGGGTGAATTCGGTATCACCTGATTAATTTTCAACGGCCGCAGAATCTCCATAATCTGATGAAGATCTTCATCACGCTCG
>JAESTY010000294.1 GCA_016763355.1 Immundisolibacteraceae bacterium | reverse complement strand
TGCCGTTTATCGCGATGATGACGACTTTGAAAAGGTCAAAGATGAACTAGCCCAAGGCGGAATTGAAATAGAGACGGATGCTAACGGCGAAGAAAAGCGGCGCACTCGCAAATCATGGGAAGTTTTCTCACGCATGTTTGATGGCGGTGACTGGCTAGAAGCTGAAACTAAGACGGTGTTTAACTTTATCCCCGTCGTGCCAATTTACGGAAACTTTGACATCATTGAAAACAAGCCGGTATACAGCGGTAAGATCGAAAACCTTTATGATCACCAGCGTGTATTGAATTACGCAATGAGTCGCGACATTGAAGATGGTGCGTTAAGTCCTAGCCCTTTCTACTGGATGACAGATAAGCAAATAGGCGATAACGACTACTCAAACATGAACACCGATCGCCACCCGGTAAGAACATTCGAACCCGACGAAGATCACCCGATGGCACCAATAATGTCAGGCGGCGTACAGATTAGTAACGGATTGCAAACAACCATTGCCAACATGCAGCAGATGATCGGCGCATCGTCTAATACATTCCAAGCTATGCAGGGCAACGCCAACCCACTTCAAAGCGGCATTGCTGGCGGTCAGCAGATTGAGCAAGGTAATATCGGTAGCATCAAGTGGTTTAAAGCGCTTGAGGTTGCTGTTTGTCACACTGGGCGCATATTGATTGGCGCTATCCCTAAGAGCTACGACTCAACCCGTCAAGTTAGAATACTTGAGGAAGACGGTACAAGCTCAATGGTTACCCTTAATCAAACCGTATTCGATCAGGAGTCACAAACTAATGTCGAGCTCAACAACTTAACTATCGGAGATTACGATGTTGTGTGTGACTTTGGCCCAGCGTTCAACAGTCAACAGAAAGAAACGGCTCAAGCATTCTTAGACATGGCAGCTATCGACCCGACCATTGCTCAAAATGGTATGGACATCTGGCTTAAAAACTTAGCGGTCCCAGGCATGGATCAAATGTCAGAGCGCTTTAGGGTTCAATTGCTCAACGCTGGAATGATACCCGAAACACAGTGGACCGACGAAGAGCGACAGCAAATACAAGCGCAACAGGAAGCGGCACAACAACAGCCGCCACAAGAAGATCCAAACATGGTCTTGGCTCGAGCCGAAGAAGGCAAGGCGCAAGCTGAACAGTTAAACGCTCAGACCAAGCAATCGGAGGCTCAGTTCAATGCTCAAGTTAAATCAGCTCAGGTTACGCTAGACCAAGACAAGGTTGCACTCGAGCGCGAGAAGTTACAGTTTGATGTGCAGAAGTTTGTTAAGGGGCAGGATGACAAGTTCAACGTTGACGCTGCTAAGATTGACCAAGGTCAGCAGAAGATTGACCTCGAAGCGCAGCAACAGCAATTCGATCAAATCATGCAAGCTAAGCAACAGGAGATTGACGATCTCAAGAAGCAGGCTGAAACATGGAAGTTAATCCGTGAGGCTAGCGGTGTTGATGTATTTACGGGCCCAGGCACAGAGGCCGCATTTATCAATCAGAGCCGTAACGTGATTGATGCACAAGATGTGGATAGCAAGCTCAACCCTGAGTTACCGAACGAGTAAAGTAAAGCCGCCTTAATTGGCGGCGTTTACATCAGTTAAGTGATGTTACTTAGCAACGCCGAACATTAGTACGGCGTGGCGCATAAATGACATAAAACCGCTTTCTGTATCCTCGGTAGCGGTAGCGATTGAGGCTAGACTCGGATCGATTACTCTCGAATCTATAGGTAGGCGCGACGGTCTAAACTCCCATCTAATGCCGTTTTCTTTCGCTCTAATAGCAGCAGCAACCTGAGAGCCAGTAAAGTGCGGCTTATTTGACATCACTAATAATCTCCATCAATTTATCTTCACTAGCGCCAGCCTTAACCGCCGCTGCTATAAACTTCTCAAGCAATTCCACAGCTTCACGCGCCAACACAAACTTCTCCTTGTGCAGCGTGTCGTTTCTGTTTATGTCGCGTATTGTGTATTCAGTTATCATTTTGTGTCCTTGTTACAGTCTGGTATCGTTTTCGGTTAAACCTCTTGAGCTTCCTTTTTAGGTTGCAAGTTGTTACGCAGCTAAATTCAATAGCATTGTTAAAAATGTATACCGTGTTTGGATCGAGGATTATTGTGCCGTTGATGTTTATAGTTAAATCGTCAATTGAATCCACTTCGATAACTCTGCCAGTCATTTCTTACTCCTTAAATATCCAAGCGAAGAAAGACCCGACGCAGGCAAGAGCAAGTATCGCTAGAGTTATAGGAGAGAATATAAACCATTTGATCCCCACCTTATATTCACCCTCTTTAATCGACATGTAAGAGCAAAAGAAAAACATTATCAGATAGCTAAGCATTAAGTATTCGATCATCTTTAACCCCCATGACATAAAATAGGTCGTAAACCTTTATGTGCGCCACAATCTCGATGAAACTACCATCTTTGTATAAGAATAGCTCGCCGTTATCTACCTCAGCAAAGTCAGCGGAAATTATTAAGGTGTTTCCCGACGGGAATACCACGTTGTATTCAATCATCTTTAACCCCCTTAACTTCAGCGATAAGGTTGTCACACCCTATTTCATGGAAGTGAATGTGACCAGTACCTAGTACTGAGTGCCATATGCAACTAAGCCCAACTTTAAACATTTGCATCCTGCCCATTGACAAGTCGAAGGTAGCATTGTATTTGTTCATTTCATTCCCCTTTAATTAGTATCCCAATCTTAACACGACACTCTAAATACACTGATTAGACCACTGCGGCTAATTGCGTTATACTTTGTTCACAGGTCAACAGCTAACCTTTAATAGCTGCTCAGGCGAAAGCCTATGCCTACAAGGTCGATTACATGAGTGATACTCCGCAAAACGATGAAGCGATTAGCGAAACGATTAACGAAGACGTTAACGCAGTCATTGAAACAAATGATTCTGTCCCACACTCGGAAGGTGGGGAGCAAGTTCAGGCTGAATCCAATGAACAAGTTGATGAAGTTGAGTTAGCAAAGCAAAAGTCTAACGATGCATTTAATAAGCAGTACGGCCAGCTAAAGCAAGCAGAGCGAGACAATGACGCGCAAGCATCAAGAATCGCACAGTTTGAACAGCAAGAGCGTGAACGTCAAGCAGCGGCAATTGGTACTATTCCAGACATGCCAGATTCGTTTGATGATGATTTCGATGCAAAGATGAAGGCTCGCGACGAAGCTATTGTGGCTAACGCGAATTTCAACGCGCAGAATAATGCTTATTTACAGCAGCAGCAACAAAGTCAACAACAAGCAGAGCAAGCTAAAGCAGTAAAGACTCAGGAAACGATCGCTAGTTATAGCAAGAAAGCTACTGAGTTAGGTATCAAGCAAGATGAATTACAAGCGGCGGGTAACGCTGTTGCTAATTACGGCTTATCAGATGATTTGGTAATGCATATAATTGGCGGCGACGATGGTCCATTGATAGTTAAACACCTGGCGGCAAACCCGCAGGACGGCTATCAGTTGGCTGGCATGAGTCCGTATGATGTTGGTTCATTCTTAGATACCATTAAAGCCAAGGCGAGCTCATTGAAACCGAAAACAAGCAACGCCCCAGCTCCAGCGGCTAATCTGTCTGGTAATGGCGCAGTACCCGATGATGGTTATAAGAACATCAAGGGCGCAAAATTCTATTAATTTAAAAGGAGCCACTCATGGCTAATAATTTCGACAGTAATTTTACGCGCAAACTAATGCGCTCTTTCTTGGACAAGTTTGAATCTGAACGAGTCCTAACTAAAAACGTTGATACACAAATGTTCGCAGGTAAGTTCAATGGCTCAACTGGCGATACCATCGATGTAAAACGCCCTACTGATTTCATCACTCGCCGAACTTCTAACGGTGACGTATCAAGCGGCTCAGGCAAGTCCGACATCATAACCGGTAAAGCATCAGCGGTTGTTCAAGATTACTTCACTGTATTCGTAGATTACGAAGAGGCGGACGAAGCAATCAAAATGGATCAGCTTGATGAACTATTGGCGCCTATGGCAACTCGTGTTGTTACGGATTTTGAAACAGACTTCGCCAAGTTCATGATGGCAAACACAGCATTACTTGCTGGTACGGTTGGTACGGCTATCGGCGCAGGCGGTGATGCTTGGGGTGATGTAGCAGAAGCAGGCGCAATCATGCAAGCCAGTGGCATCCCGAATGATGGCATGTGGAATTATGCTGTTAACCCATTCGCTCAACGTAAACTAGCTGGTGATCAACGTAGCTTAGGCGGCGAGACTGGTTCAATGACAGCTAACACTCGCGCAACTATTAGTGAGAACTTTGCTGGTATGCGAGTAATGACTGCAACCACTTTAGCTAACTACCGCACTGGTGACCAAGGCGCGGATCGTGCTGGTACTGTTGTCGGCACTCCTGTTGCTACTTACCTAGCAGCTAAAGACACTATGACTCAGGTTATCGGTGTAACAGCATTTGAATTCGACCTAGAAATCAAAGCAGGCGAAACAGTTACAATCGTTGGGCCTAGCCGCTTGAACTTGTCAACTCGTTTAGCTGTAATCGACGAAACTGGCTCACAAGTAGCATGGACTGCAACAGTGACAGCCGATGTGACTCTTGATGGCGCGGGCGCTGGTAACATTACGGTTACTGGTCCTTGTATCAACGAAGCTAACGGTCAGTACAACACAGCCGATGCAGCTATCGTTGCAGGCGCAGTAATCACCCTTGGCGGTGCTGCTGATACAATCATCCAGCCTAACTTGTTCTGGCACAAGCAAGCGTTTACCGTTGCTTCTGTACCTATTAAGCGCCTTCACTCAACTGATACGTTTGCAGAAACAGCAGACGGCATGCAGCTTCGTGTATCTAAGGGCTCTGGCTTCTTAGAGAACGAAAACAAGGTTCGTATCGATTTCCGCCCAGCTTACGGTGTTCTTAATCCGTTCTTCGCTGGTCAAGGCCATGGTAACTAGACTGTAGCCGCCTTAACGGGCGGCTAATTTTAATTGAAAAGGTAATAATTATGTCTGACAGCAACGAAGATAAGCCTTCGGTAATATATACACCAACTGGCAAGAAGCTAACGGTTAACCCTGAAATGGTTAAACTGCTAAAGGCCGGTGACAAAAATTTAAAAGGCTTCACGCTAACCAAACCTAAGTAGTATTTAAAATGCGCATTCTATGAGTGCGCATCATTAAGTGTTAATCAATGAGGTTATAAATGGAAACCGCCGAAACGGTAATCAAAGATGTTCTGCAAGAAATCCTAGTTCAGGCTAGCGAGCAGGACATTCAGTCTGTTGATTTTCAGACAGCCAAGCGCTATATGAATCGCATGATGGCATCGTTTGCCGCTAGTGGTATCTCTCTTGGATACACTAAGGTTATCAACCCTACTGACCCAATCACGATCCCCGACGGTGCCATTGAGGGGTTGATATTCAATCTAGCAATGCGATTAGTTACCTCTTACGACATCCCTGTTGCCGGTACGCTTGCAGTGAGCGCGCGCGAAGGCAAGAACGCAATGCGTAAGCTATCAATCACAGTTAGGCCAACGAGCATGCCTTGCACCTTACCTATTGGCTCAGGCAACGAAGGCGAAAACACGTTTAACAATAATCATTTCTACGGTTGTCCAGAGTCAGAAGTACTGACAGAGCAAGGTGGATCAATATTACTAGAGGATGGTACGCATGAGTCATAGCCAAAAAATAAGCTCGTTTACTGGTGAGGCGGCATTAACCGGCACCGATTTAATTACATTCGTCAGAGCTGGAACAAACTTTAACGTAACGTTTACCGGGCTTATTAACTCGCTTGGCGTTACTGGTACGCTCGAGCCTATTGGCGCCCCATCAGGTACGCCGGTGTTAAATCAGCCAGCGGCAGGCATTAACGAGATCCGCAATATTGAAAGTGGCCCCGGCATCCTTGCATCTATCTCACCTGAAAGCGGCATCACGATAAAGTGGAATGTTGCGCAAGATAACATCGGCGTACCACTAACTAGTGGCCTTAATAATTCCGAGCCTGTCATTTCATCTTTGTTCGCAGGCCAGGGCATATCAATTGTTAAAGACGGCGATAAGATTACCCTAACTAATACAGTCGATCCCGCGACCGGCTTATCAAATCGAGTCGTTGTTACTGAGGCGGCAGACTTATCAGGGGTACTGGATAGCACTAAAGAATATTTCATTGACGGCATTGTCAACATGGGCAGTCAATCGATCGAAGTGCCTGCGGGTGGGTTATCGTTGACCGGTTATAACTTCGACGTATCAAAGCTAATATCAAGCACAGCCAGTTACACGATGTTTACTAGTCCAGCAGGTGGCTCAGGTAACTTGATAGGCAAAGACTACGCTATCGAGGTTACAGGTGCGGGCTCTCAAGTTTATAACCTAACATCTGATACGGGATTTGAAGCGTTCGAGTTTTCTCGCGTTAATTACAATGACTGCGAATCGCTGGGCTCTATTAACAATTACAGACAAGGGCTAGAAGTTGGCACTGGTCGATTTGGTGGCAAGCCAGAACTTGAGCTAATCGGCGCATGGTTGGGCGGTTACTTCATCGACACATCAATAGTTAGAAGTCTTGACGATGGCGCGTACTCCCTGTTTAAAGCGGGTGCAGGCTTTGTTATGACCTCGAGGTTTAGGACCAATCAAAATATCGACTTACCCGCTAGCACTTCATTTGTTGATTTTTCAGCAAGCAACTTTGTAAACCCTTCGACTCTACAATTTGAAGGATGCCTGATTAGTCGCGGCGGTGTATTCGATGCGACCGATTCAAACATAACTCCCAACGTCGCAGCTAGCGCACTAATAAGCAAGTGGACGGATAACAACGGAATTCCTAACACCTTTGTGGGTGGGGAGGCGAATATAACGGCGGAAATAACAACCACAATAACAACCACTGCAACATTTGAAGATTTAGCAGGAACCTATACAACTTCAGATCTTCAACACTTTGATAGCCCGGCAAACGGACAGCTTAGGCATTTGGGCAACTCCCCGAGAGAGTTTGACGTAACAGGGCAGTTAGTTTTAGAATCATCGTCCAACGACGAGGTTGACTTGAAGCTTGTTATATTTAGAGCGGCAACAACCAGTTTCGAGGATGGGAAAACTATTCGCAGAGTTATAAACAACTTGCAAGGCGGTCGAAATGTAGCTTATTTTGTTATGTCCGATCACATCACTCTAGATCAAAATGATTACGTCAAGTTACAGGTTGCTCAGGTGTCGCCGTCAACGGCTGATATTACGGCAGAGTTGGATTCATTCTTTATACTAGAGGCTAGATAGATGCCTCGCGTAAACATACCGATCGATGGCGGATTCTATGAGTCCGATTCGTTACCAATTAGCGCGCAAGAGTGTGTCAATTGGTACGTGAACATCCCTCAAACTGAGGGCGCCTTAACGACTGGTAGCCTATTCGGTTGCGCTGGACTAAAGCAGATACAAACAACCGGCGATAGTATCAAGCAGGTTAATCGCGGCATGCATGTAAAAGCGGGTCTACCTTACTTTTTGAATGGCGACACGTTGATCAGAGTTGATCGCAGCTTTGACGGTGAAGGCGCAGAAGTATTTACCAATGTGACTATTGGGACCATACCCGGTGAAGATCGCGTGTCAATGGCTGACAACGGCAAAGAGCTAATGATTTTAGTACCAGGCGGCAACGGTTACATTATCGACGAAACATCAGGTACGCCATTTCAGCAGATAACCAGCCCAGGCTTTACGGCTAACGGCGCGCCTCAACAAGTAGTTTTCATCGATTCGTTTTTCGTTGTCACCACTGACAGTAAGAAGTTTATCCGCTCAAGTGCCAATCAAGGGTTGGTATGGAGCGCGTTAGATGTATTTAGCGCCGAGTCAGATCCAGATGATATCGTCGCGCCGGTCGTTTTCAAAAACAAGCTGTACATTGCGGGTTCAGAAACCATTGAAGAGTTTCAAAACATCGGCGGCTTATTCCAACGGACCGGTTTTTTCATTGCTAAAGGCGTGTTTTCTGCGTTCTCGTTAATACCGACTAATGACACGTTTATGTTTATCGGTGGTGGTGCCAATGAATCACCGGCAGTGTGGGCCTTATCGGGTAACACTGTGCAAAAGGTGTCAACAACGGCTATCGATTCAGTATTGCAAGGCTTTACTGACGCGCAGATAAAGGCAGCTTTCTCTTACTCATACGCGCAGAAAGGGGCCTATTTTATTGGCTTCTCACTGCCGACGATCACACTTGAATTCAACACTATTACTAACAAATGGAATGAGCGCAAGTCACGCATTATCAACACCAAAGGCTTGACCGAAAACATTAGATGGCGAGCAAACTCAATCGGCACGGCTTACAACCGGGTATTGTGCGGCGACTCTCAAGACGGGCGCATTGGACATGTTGATATCGACACGTTCAGCGAGTATGGCAGTGAGATAATCAGAGTAATGGCAATACAGCCTATCTCAGATTTAGGCAACGCTATCGCGATTACACAGCTTGAGGCGACCTTTCAAAGTGGCGTTGGTGACCTAACGATTACTAACCCTCAAGTAAGGCTAGACATTTCAAGCAATGGCGTTTCATTCGGCGACGAGTTAAGCAGATCGATTGGTAAGATTGGCGAGTACAACAGGCGAGCTATTTGGTATCGACTAGGCCGATTCTCTCGATTCGTGGTATTTAGATTTACGATGTCAGACCCTGTTAAACCGGCAATGATAAAATTAGAGCTAAATATGAGAGGTGGTCAAAATGGTAACTAGAGTTACTCAGCCACCGACCGACCGGCCAATAGTTGAGGGTGATGGCTCGCAGTCCGCTCAGATGCGCTCATGGACAAAGATTATCACCGACCAATCGTTAATCATTGGTACTGGCAACCCCGAGGGTGTGGTCGATGCTACAGAGGGCGCAACGTATCAAGATAGCGCTGGCACAGCTAGCAACATCAGATACGCAAAGCGCGACGATAATATCCTTGGCGACAAAACAAAAGGCTGGATCTTAATATGAATTGTGCAGCAGAAGAATACACGAAGGTCCAGATAGAGAGCCATCTAATATCATTGGTTGGTGATATCTGCGTAGGCAGCAAGACGCTTAACAGGGATATGCTGCTTAAGTATGAAGAAGTCGCAAAGACTATGCCTCAAGTGGGCATCCCAGTGACCCATACTATCCACGGTGGGATGTATGCGCGAGAAATCACAATTCCAAAAGGCACTGTGATCACCGGGCAGATTTATAAGTTTAACCACTTAGATATTATGATTAGTGGCGACATTACAGTATCAACCGACAGCGGAGAAACTCGACGATTCACCGGGTATAACTGCTTTAGCGGCATGGCAGGAAAGAAACGAGCAGGGTATGCCCACGAGGATACAACTTGGATAACTGTCCATCCGGTGACCGGTAATAACGGCGACGAAATACAAAGCATGATCACCGCTGATACCTTCGAGGAATTAGAAATATTTACGGCGTCACTAAACAGAATGGATTACTTAGCCATGGTGGATAAGATGGAAATGACAGAGCAAGAAATAAGATCGCAAGTGGAGAGTAAGCTTGATCAAATGAATATGCCTATCGGTTATGAAAACCTTTATGTAGACGATTCAAAAATTGAAGGTAAGGGTTTCTTTTCTACCTGCAAGATAGATGCTGATCACGTTATCTGCTCATCAAGAATAAACGGGAAGCGAACTCCAGCAGGTCGATACATCAACCACGCCAAGCAACCCAACGCAACTATGAAGCTCGTTGATAAAAACATTGATGTGATAGCGCTTAAAGATATCGAGCCATTCGAGGAGATAACTATAAATTACTCTCACCTACTAAAACTAAGATTAGAAAGCGAGGACTTAAAATGTCAGGAGTAGCAACAGCAATAGCGGGCGCGGCAATCATAGGCGCGGTGTCGTCAAGTAAGGCGTCAAGTAAGGCGTCAAAGGCCACGGCGGCGGGAGTGGCATCAGCGGAAGCCGCAACAACACGAGCAACCAATAAGGCTAGAGACGATTTATTCAAGCTATTCCCTGCCGCGCAAGAAAATGCAGCAGCGGGATTTCAGAGCGCCCTAGATGTTTTCGGCCAGTCTTTACCTGCTCAGTCTCAAGTGTTTCAACAGGGCAATGTAGCAGCGCAACAGCAACTATTATCAGGCTTGCCGCAATTCCAAAACGCAATATTAGGCGGCAATGTCGATCTTAGCCAGTTACAACCAACGCAATTGCAGCAGCCTGATTTAAGTTTCTTTCAGCAGCAGCTCCCGCAATTCAATGACCCATTCGCACAACAAGCGCAGCAACCAGGAGGGGAATTTGTTGGTCCACTGGTTACCACTCGCGATCCTTTGTCTGGGATTTTTGGTCAAAACAAACTTGGCGGACCGGGTAACTTTTCCGGGTTGGTAAGATAAACATTAAATATTAGGAATAATTATGGCGTCACCACTACAGCAATTTAGCAGAAACCCAGGGCCAACCTTTGCACAACCGCAACAAGGGGCGATATCAAATGTACCTACAGCAGTCGGCGCTGGAGCACCTCAACCTCAACAGCGGTTTCAACCTCAGCAACAGCAACAACAGCAGTTTGGTTTAGCTGGTTCGGAGGCGGCATTAAGAGGCAGCCTCACTGGTGGTCTTGGTGCCATACAGCAAGGCACAGGCTCAGCACTTAGGACTTTGCAGTTTGGGCAAGGTTTGGCACAAGAGCAGATACAACGAGGCGTAAGCGCCTTAGGTGGCGATTTTGGTGCGCAAGCGCAATCCGTGGATCCACTGACAGGTCAGCCATTGTTTCAGCAAGCTGCGGCAGGGGTTGATCGGTTTTCTGGCGCAGGCTTGCAGGCTCAACAATTACAGGCTGCGTTATCTGGCATTGGCGGTCAGGAAGCTTTTGATCAAGCCCTATTATCGAGCCCACAACAAGATCTATTAAACCAAAGAGGACAGCAAGCTTTAATAAATCAGGCTGCGTCGCTGGGTGGTTTAGGTAGCGGGCAAGCTAGAATAGAATTGCAACAACTAGGTCAGGCGCAGGCAGCGCAGCAAGTTCAACAGCAAATAGCTAACCTGTCGGCATTGAGCGGGCAAGGCTTGCAAGCAGCAGGACAAGCGGGCGCATTCTTGGGCCAAGCAGGGCAGCAGCAAGGGCAACTAGCATCAACTAACGCTCAACTCGGCACGCAAGCCGATATAGCGAGCGCAGCAAACAGACTAGGCGCAGCGAGAGCTCAATCTAACTTATTTGGTCAGGGCGCTGGAATAGCCGCGCAATTAACAAGTCAGGGCGCTGGATTTCAGCAGCAGGGCGGTTTAGCATCATCTGGATTATTCGCTGGCACCGGACAACAAGTTTCATCAGGTCGATTACAGGCTGGCAGAGACATTGCTAATCAAATCGGTTTAACTACCAGTCAGCTATCGCAATTGGCGGCACAGCAGGGCGCTGGATTATCTGATATAATCGGTGCAGGCAGCGTAAACTTAGGTAACATACAAAGCCAGGCGGGACTAACTACAGCTCAGCAGCAGTCTCAGTTAGCGCAGTTATTGGCCAATCTATCTACCGGCCAAGGCTCTCAGTTAAGCTCGTTAGCTTTAGGGTCAGGTAACGCACAGGCGCAGGCCGCTCTAGCAGCAGGGCAAAACACCACGCAATTAATTGGTAACTTGGCTGGGGCGTTTGGACTATCACAAGGTTTAGGGAGTAATTAATGGCTAGTAATTTTAACCCAGTAGCGTCTTTTTCGCAGGGCCAACAAGCCGGGCAAGCGCTACAGCAACAGCAGCGGCAACAACAGATAAACGCTTTGCAGCAGGGTATCGCGCAGCAGGCTGGTCAGGGCGCGTTTAGCCCGTCGCAAAGCTTGGACTTTCAAGAGCTGACGGCGTTAGACCCTCAGCGAGCGGGGCAGGTGGCGTCTACTTTTCGAGGCTTATCAAAGGATCGCCAGAAGGCATACTTTGATGATGTTGTTAGCGCTAGAAATATGGTTGCCAATAACAATATGCAAGGTGCTATCGATCTATTTACCGATAGGCGGTCTGCAATTGTCAATCTCAATGGCGACACCTCCGGAACTGACGCTGTTCTTACTAAAATGGCAAGCGGTGATAGCGCGGGGGTGCTTAGAGGCCTTGATTCAGCAAAAGAGGCTGGTGTTCAGCTTGGTTTTCTAAAGGATACGGAAGCCGAAGCTATCAAGCGTAAAACAGCAGGCGAGCGAGAATTTGAATCTCTAACTGGTGGCCTTACTGATGATCAGAAGAAAGAGGCAACGCTTATTAAGCTTGGATTATCACCTCGCGCCGTTGGCTCAGCAATTCAGACTATTAGCGACCAAGGTCTAGCGGATCAAATAGGCAAGGTTAAGGCGACCATTAAGCAGCGTGAAAAGTTCGGTGAATTAACGGCGACAAGGCGGTCAAAGGTTATTGATAACGGTTTTAGCAAGATTGAAAAAATCAACGCTGGAATTCTTAACATCGATAGAGCTATTACGGTCCTTAATTCTGGCGCTGGCGTTGGTGCTATTCAGAAGTTTTTACCATCGTTTAAAGCTTCATCAGTAGAGCTTGACAACATTCAAAAGTCCATGGCTCTTGATGTTATCGGCTCAGTTACATTTGGCGCGCTATCTGAGGGTGAGCTAAACTTGGCTAAAGAAGTTGCCTTGCCAACTGGTTTAGATACCCCGCAGCTTATTGATCATCTGAATAGACGTAAATCAGCACAGGAAAAGCTGAGATCTTATTATAGCGAGCAAATAAACTTTCTTGACCAAGGCGGTACGGTTGCCGGTTTCCTACGAAGCAAAGAGCGAGAGCAAGATCAGCCGCCAGCAGTTAACGATCAACCAGGCGAATTCTCAGGATTCAAGGTGATCAGATAATGCCAATTGTAACCATACAAACCCCATCGGGGCAGTCGTTTAAAATCGAAGCTCCCGAGGGGGCGACGGACGAGCAGATTTTTAATTTCGCTAAGTCGCAAGGGCTTTTTGATCAGCAAGCGCCGACACCTACTCCCGAGCCTCAACCGCAGCCACAATTACCAGCTCAACAGCAAGATCCGAGTTTTGGTGATCAGGCTATTGGCGTGCTAGAAAACGTGGGCGCGTTAGCATCGGGTATCGTAGCCGAGCCATTGACTGGAATAGCCGGAATCGCACAGGCAATCAACCCATTCGCTGATAAGGGTGCAGGAGCTAGAGCGGTTGAGGCGACTCGCGAAGCTTTAACCTTCCAGCCATCAACCGAGGCGGGAATATCTCAACAGCAGGCTATAGGCGAGGCGATAAAGCCAGTGGGCGAAGCTCTATCTAAAGCCGAGAAATTCTTAGGCGATAACGTGCTTGAATTAACTGGTAGCCCAGCGCTAGCAACAGTCGCGCACACACTGCCAACAGCGGCGCTTGAGCTATTAGGAATTAAAGGTTCAAGGAAACTAACCGCGATAAAAAGCCCAACTAGCAAGCTAATAAAGAACACGATAATCGAATCGGCACCAGATATCGCAAACATTAAGAAGGCGTCAAGAGCTATATTTGACGAGCTTGATCAGTCTGGAGTATCGATTAATCAACGGGCATTAAAACGATTAGAATCCAGCCTTGACTCTGTGGCTAAAAAAGAAGGTATCGACATTAGAGTGACGCCGGAAGCGGCCGGGGCAATTGACGCCGTTAAAGAATCGATTGCCAAAGGTGGAGCGATACCAACTAGCGAAATGGACACCTTAAGAACGGTAGC
This sequence comes from Immundisolibacteraceae bacterium, assembly GCA_016763355.1. Classification (GTDB taxonomy): domain Bacteria; phylum Pseudomonadota; class Gammaproteobacteria; order Immundisolibacterales; family Immundisolibacteraceae; genus QNFC01. Next base: position 16,316 of record JAESTY010000294.1, on the reverse strand, counting down.
TAAAAACGCAGTGGTATCATCTGATCCAAATAAAATGAGAGTTGGCCTTGCTGTTGTTGATGAAATTGATAGCTTTTTGGATGAAATAAAATCCATCGACATACAGAAGGGCTCAAAAGTTAGCGCCGCCGATGTTGGCAAGAAATACCGTGCAGCCCGTAAATTATGGGGCAGAGCAAAGCGCGCCGAAATGCTTCAAGATGCCATCGAAATGGGAGCTAGCAGGAAAGCTGGCGTCGAGAAAGGAATTAGAAACGAGCTTAATAACTTATTGAACAGAAAGAAAAGCAAAAAATTCCTAAGCTCAGAGGATATTGCGGCGATCAGAAAAGTAACCGATGGTGATTTTAAGCAAAACTTCGCCTCGTTGGTTGGTGGTATGGGGTTAAAACTGGAAAACAGCCCGAGCCTATTTAGCAGTATAATTGGCGGTGGTGGTCTTGGCGCAATAGCTAGTACCGTCCCTGGACTTGGTGGCGCAATAGCTCCCATAGCGATTGGCGCTATCACAGTTGGTACGATATCAAAGAGCATAGCCAAGCGCATAACTAAGAATAGAGCACAGTTTTTACAGACTATGGCAAGTGCTGGTACGGACGCAGAAAGGATAACAAAAGCTTACCTACGAGCTGTACCTAAGAATAAGCGGAGGATTTCCGATCTTTCTGACTTGTTGCTTGATACCGATATCGACCTAAAAGCGCTGGATAATATCGCTAACGAGACAGTGAAGGACGCAGTTAAGGCAGCTCAATTTAAGCGCGAGTTATTACAAGCGTCTTCTGCGTTATCAGCGGGATCGCTACTTAAAGATGAAGGCGCAAACAATGAATGATATGATTAAAACTATCAGCCTATACGTTGCGCCATACCCGCTTTCGTCTTCGTTGTTCATAATTACCCCCTTGTGTATTATAATTAGCTTAACACAATATTGGAGAGATTTTTAATGGGACGATTTGTATCGCCAATCACGGACATGAAATCTAACGGTCACTTGCTGTTTTTCAAGTCTGGCACAAACACAGCACTGGAAACATTCAAGGACGAGCTGGAACAAATAAACAACCCAACCAATGTTCCAGTCGGACCAAATGGAAACTTAGGTAACGTTTTCTTTAGCGGCTCAGCAAAAGTTGTCTACTTCGATCAATTCAACGTTCAATACGCAGAGCGCGATCCAGTTGGCGGCGAGAAAGAGCTTGGCGATTTCTCTCCATGGGATAGCATCGTTGTTTACGATAAAGGCGACTTTGTTGAGGGCTCTGATGGTAATTTCTATCAATCAGTTGGTGGCGGCAATGTTGGCAATGACCCGACGCTAGTTGATTCAGCGTGGAAAGAGATACCATTTAACGGCATTTACAGTGCAGGTGTTAGCTATCCGATTGGTGAGGTGGCTCAAACTACTGACGGCGGCATGTGGAAATCATTAACCGCTAATAATCTTGGCAACGACCCAACGACAGATGACGGCACAAACTGGTTGCCTGCATCGTCTAAAAAATGGATACCAAAAAGCTCATCGTTTAACGTTAACGCATCGGTTAATTATTTAGTAACGGCTGCGACGGCGATCAATGCAACGCTTAAAGCGTCTTACTCGATTGGCGACCCGATACTGGTTAAGTCCGACCCTAGCTCAGTTAGCAATATCACACTGGTTAATTCGGCGTTATCTATTACTAACAACGAAGGCACGATCACCGGCGGCACCAATATAACCTTGAAGCCCGGCGATGTGTTTAAAGGCGTTGCCACGGGCTCGACCACAATAGCTAGATTTGAAGAATTGCCTATTGTAAACATCGACAACATTGATTTTTCAAAACTCGATAACCCGCTGTTACACGTATACGCTAAAAATGATTTAGTGCGCGTAATCAATGAGCCTGCAACGTCGTTAAGCTCAATAAGAAACACTACAGCAACATCCGTAGACATTAACGACGTGTTGCGTACTGCTGCGGTCGATTTTCCACGCGAAGAAACGACGGGCTGGTTATTCGAGGGTAGCGTACCTAATATTTTTGATTTTCCAGATGATTTTAGTAATGCTGCGTGGGCGAGGGTTAACGAGATTCTAACGCCCGGCGTGACGGGCCCAGACGGTTTAGCTTCCGCCTTCAGGTTTCAGAATGCGGCCGCCGGTGAGGCATCGATACGACAACTCCAGTCGTTAAGCGGCGCGGGTGCCGATGGCACAGTCTCGTTTTGGGTGAGGGCAACATCAGGAACTCAGACCTTTAGACTACAAACAGCAGGACAAAGCCCTACGGACGAGACAGCAACCGAGGAATGGACTAGATTTTCGCTATCAAACACATCAGCTACTGGTACTAATCAGAATTTCGGAATACGGACTGACTCGTCAAACAATCCGATAGATGTAGAGATTGCATTCTCTCGGATGGAGGAGTTATCATTTCCGTCAAGCGTATCTGAAGCATCAACCCGAGCAGCAGACAATCAATCAATCCCCGTCGAAGGAAACTTCCGCATGAGCGAGGGGAGTATATTTTTGAAGGCGGACGTTATTGGTGATACTGGCGCGAATCAAACGATACTAGATATACATGACGGGACAACTAATAACAGGATATTATTAATTAGAAATCCATCCGAGAGGATATCTTTGTCCATAACGGCGGGGGGGGTGCTCCAAGCATCGTTGTTCACGGCGTTTAACATGGACGCAGGGACCCGATATGCGATAGCTGTAAACTATCAAGAGGACAACGTAGAGTTGCTCGTTGATGGGGTTGGCATCGGCGTAGACACTACAGTCTCCATGCCGATCGGGTTGAGTACGGTTAACGTAGGGGCAAACCTTAACTCCGCCAGTCAGCAGTTCGGCCGCATCGCCGACCTACGATTCTACAAAGAAAATCTAACAATAGACGAAATTAAATATTTAGGAGGTCAATAATGACTAACTTTGGAAAGTGCGGCGAGATTGGTGGTAGTGGATTACTAAGCAAGACGCGAATGGACATTCTTGAAGTAGTATCTAGCGGCGTTCAAATTGATTCGGCGGGAACGACTCAGCCGCAAAACGCCAGTTTTTGGAGCGCCATAACAGCCGCCAGTGCCAAATCATTGGCGGCTGACGGCTCGTTCATAACGATGGTGCAGAACACGACAGAGCAAACTATTATTGACGAATCAGGAGTTGAAGGGGTGTTAACTAACGTTATATGCCCATCAACAACAAATGTCGGAGATTTCTGCACTGTGAGAGTGACGACTGATGGCACATTAAGAACATTTATTACGCCGACGTCGATCATTGCCGACGGTCGCGGACTAGTTGGTTTCTTTAAGCCGTACAGTCGCGCATCAAACGACGGATCTGGCGCGGGCGCTGGAGCTAATCACGACTTAAGCTGGAACACTTCTAGCAATATAGTTTTACTCCAACTTCCAAGAGAGGCGGTCGAACTGGGTTATGGAATTTCTTACACTGACTCGATAAAGGTCACCATACAAGTAAGCGCCTCGCCATCGTCTGCATCTCTAGGGTTGCGTACTGGCATAACTAGAGTTCCATATTTACACAAGGATTAACATGATTATTATTTTAGATAAGGAAACCGGCCTACCGATTGATCCTCAGCGCGACCCTATTGACGGTGATTGGGTTGAGGAAACCAATGGCACATCAGTCAAGCGTTACGAGTGGCACCCTGAGCAAGTAGCACCCGCACCGCTCGACGTATTCACCACAGCTAACGAGGCGGTAACAGTTAACGGCTTTGCAACTCAACCATTCAACACTTTTTACATCGGCGCCGAGGGTGACACGATAAATATGTCGTTTGATATCGTTGACGATCAAGGCGCGTTGCAAACTCAATTGGATGCGGCGGCACTGGGTTATCCACCGCTATTACTACCTGTTACGCGGTATGCAGGCAGCAAAGCGACCGATGACGAGATCTATCTAGGAGCAACGCTTGTTGCAGGAGTGATCACCGTATCTGGCAAGTTTAAAAACTCAGGAAACTGGAAGCTGACAGCAGCTAGAATTAACGCATCACTAGCGGTTATCGGTGCAGACTGGGGCATCGAAAAGCCAACGGTTACTTTCGGGATAACCGCATAATGCAGGTTATTTTTGCAACTGATGACGAGCCGCTAAGCAAGCTTATACGCGCCATAACTAGTTGTCGCTGGCATCATGTCGGCGTAGTGTTTGACGGCTTTGTGATTGAAGCTAGGTTCATTGGAGTCATCAGAACACCTATCGATGACTTCAAGGCTCGCGGCGAATATCAAATCGTTAATCACAAGCTTGATGATGAAGATGCTGCGCTTAAGTTTGGCATGGCTCAAATTGGCAAGGGCTACGATAAGGCGGGATTAATCAGCTTTCCTTTTCGCGCTAGATGGCAGGACAATACTCGATGGTATTGCTCGGAGCTGGTTGCGGCAATTGCCGAGGCTGGCGGGACACCATTGGTGCGGTCGGATTTATCGGGAGTTAGCCCTCGTGATTTGTGGGTGATACCTAATGACTGATATAAACGACTTACTGAATGCTCAGAAGTTAGCTTGGGCGGGTGTAATTCATTCATCGGCCGCATTTAAGCTAGCTTCACGGTGTGAACTAGTTAGGGTTTGTAACGGTTGCGGATCGGCTGGCTCGTGGTTTATGCCACCATCAACGATATACGGCACCAGTATTTTAGCGGCTTGTATCTCGCATGATTGGGAGTATGAATTTGGAGTGACCGAGGAAGATCGCGAAATAGCAGATAGGACATTTAAAAATAACATGTTCAGGCTGATATCTCGCGACAGTCACAAATGGTTTAAGCCAACAAGACTACAGCGCCGCCGTGCCCTTAAATATTACTGGGGAGTTAAGTACGGTGGAGGCGAGGCATTTTGGAAGGGAAAAAACTAATAGAAATCACTAAACTCGTCGCGATCGTCTAAATCCTCTGGCACTTCGGCTTGCTCAATCTTTTCCATTTCGCGACAAGTGAGCCAGCCGATTAGAGCAAACACAACTAACCACACGCAGGCGCCGAGTATGAACGCCGCTATTATGTCGTTAGTTGCCAGCATCCCTAAATTTCCTTTTATAAAGTCTGGTTTTCTTATTGAATATCTTTTTCACTCGCTGCAAATATTCAATGGTGAATTTTCTTGGCGTGTTATCGCATTCTATCGCTTCGACCTTTGCTAATCCTATTTTCTTAATCAAGTTAATTCGATAGTCGACGACATTGCCCGACAGAAACCGGTTGCATTTAACCGATTGCGCGTGAATATTAAACAGGTTAAACCGCATGTGACTAGCGGCACCCCTTGAGCGGTAGTGACCAGCGTCAACAGCTCCGCCCAGTTTATGCCAATTCATTTGGGCGCCACAGCAAATACAAGTATTACCATAATCCCTAATTCTAACATAAGCATTAATCGACGCCTGAGCCTCTTTGACGTATTCGCCTGCCGTCTTGAGCCTAACCTTAGCCGCTCTATGTTCGGCGCGCTCCTGCTTAACACGCTTCGCCTTGCCTTTCTTTTTTCCGTACGCCATTGCGTGATCGAGATTACAGAAAAAGCCAGCGGGAATTATTAACCCGCTATCTTTTAATTGATACTCCTTGCAATGGCAGCATCGGCGTTTAGCGTTACTCACTAGTAGGCTCGTTTAGTGTGATAGTGAATTTGTCGGATGCTAGCAACTCAGCAGACAAATCACTGTTAGCCTCTAGCAATGAAAAGCCAACGTGTTTATCGATTATTACCAAGATAGCATCACGCAACTTATCGGCATTGGTGCGGATTGGTTTGCAATCCTTAGCGAGAGTTGTGAATGGCGAGTCGGCACACATGCCTATAACATCGCCTTTGTAATGAGCAACCGATAGATTTACATCTCCATCCTCATCAATAAAATCACTACCGACCGGAGGCAACTCACCCGCATCGCACATAGCTTGCGTGTAGATTGGTTTAACCTCAACGCCAACCTCAACAGCCTCCATAAAATCATCGGCGGGACACTTGCTGTCGAGGTATTGCGCGAGCATTGCGGCGTGGTTAGGTTTCCATGACACCAGCCCAGAACGAGATACCCATGTATATTCGCTAGCTTTTGAATCTCCTTCATTATTTGCGAGCCCATCATTCCATGACGTATCAACAACCACATCATCGCCAACGGGCTGCTTACCTGTGTTCGGGCGGTCTGCGAATGATACGACGAAGAAATAACCATCACTCTTATGCTTACCATTAAAATCGTCAAGTTGAGACTGTGATTTAATTGTGTACTCCCTTCCGTGGGCGTCACACATAACGTCTTTCATTACAAACGGCGTAATCTTTCGCGCAAAGCTGGCCGGTATTAATTTATCCGTATTCATATTAAAATTTCCACATAATTAAAATTTCCACATAATTAAAACAAAACCCAAAAACGCCAGCACTACGATAGCAGGCGAATTACTAAATACTTCCCAATGTTTCTTAAACTTTTTCATGTGATACTCCTTGTTAGATGCAACCAATATACATCACATAAGTGATTTAACTGCTCTTACCAGTTAGAAGAAATTGTATAATTGATTGATCGTGTTGTTGTCAGCATCTTTAAATACATGTTTAATCGATGCGTTAATTAAAGCGCTGTAACATTGCTCAAATTCTTCCTGCTTCATTTGCGCGTAGGATAACGATTTAGCCTCTATTCTTAATTTGCCACTAATCGTATAGAGTTCATCATAAAACCCAGCCAGCACGGTTAAGTGCTTTCTAAACACATCAAATTGAGCAGCCTCACACTGAAACTCATTATCTCCGCGCCAATATTTAAAACAAAAATTAAAGAAGGCAAACATTTTTGCGTGAAACTTCGGGTTACGAGTAAGGTTAACGGCGATCACGTATTGCTCGCCCGTTTTGAATTTAACCGTCTTCTCATATTCGGCATCGTTGACCGGTCGAAACATTCCGCCGGCCTCTTTGATACATTCGATTTTCACGGCTTAGTTACCGTAACGCCTAGCGCTGATACCTTCTTCACAACCGGCGATTCCTTCTCGACTGGTACGCGAGCTGGCGGCATAAACTCATGCGCCTGCTTAACGTCTATCCGCCATTTACCGGTAGGCGTGTAATCGTGCTTCTCAAGCAATGTAATCAAGCCTGGTGATGTCTTGGTGCTCATATATTGCTGCCTTTTCCTCTTGTTCCGCCGTCGAATATCTCTAATTCATGGCATAATTTTATAGACTGCGCTCGCTCTAAATCAAATAAGAATGCCACAAGGTCAACATTCTTTATCGACATTTGTTGCTTGTCACGAAATCTAGCCTTCTTAACTATCGTAGCTTTCTGCTCTAGCGTTAAATCGTTTAAGTTATTCATGGTTAGCCTCAACTATGCATTCGAGGATTGCGCGGGGAAGGTCTTCGATGCCTTTAAATTCCGCGAAGTAATTACCGATAAGCATTGATGTCTCGATGTCACCAGGCCATATTACCGCCAAATTACTATCATCTTCATTGTGGTTAATCTCAACTTTATGCTTAACCATCAAGTCAAACAGCAAAGCTTTGTCGGTTAGTGGGTTGTACTCTTCATAACCAAGCGACCAATCGCCATCCGGATTAGGTATTGCTCTGCCCTTGTCTAACCAATAAGTTTTGGATAGGTTCATCGCAACATCAATACCCTCAATGTCAGCAATCTTCTTTATTAGCTTCAATTCTAAATAATTCATCACCACCACACTCCATTAATAACAGTTGCAATTAACGCCACGGCAAATACGCATCCAATGAGCGTATAAACGTGACGCGGGACTTTGCGCCCCGAGTTAAATCGACTCACGCTTTGCCGCCTTGAGTTGCTCGATAATATCTTCACGTACAAAGCTAAGGTTGATGTCATTGCTTGGCTCCCATTCGTCGCCATCCTTTATGGCAAAGTCGTACAGGTAGAAAAACTCATCGATTTGTTCGTCATCGTTAGTTGCCGCTTCAAATTTGGTATAGTCAACGCTTACAACTGCATCGTGAGTCTTACCGTTAATATCGATTGTGACGCTTTCGCCAATTGTTGTACTCATAATTCAAATTCCATTGTTGTTTAAAAATCGCCATCTGAAATGCTTGCTTTACCGCCGCAAGCTATAAGCTCACTTTGATTATCGCCATCCGCATTGTGAGGCTCGCCCAGCATCAAATTAAACCCTCCGGAAGCGGTATAATAAATAGCGTCAGGAAAATGCACTTTAACGTCACTTAGTAGCTTAACTATTGACGCGTCCACTCGGTTAAATCGAGATATTAACTTAGGGTCAGCATCATGAAGTATGCCGTACGCAGAATCAGCACCACTGCTAATAATTTCAAGAACTTCACTTTGTTCTTTTTTGCTCATAATTCAAATTCCGTTGTTGTTTCGATGACTAATTAGAACACGTTAAGCGGGTTTCACTGCTCCGACCACTCAATAGCGCATGATTTAATTTTGGCTATTTCGCGGCTATACAAGATGCTATCGATACCTTGGCGTGTTGCTAACCTTGCCTGGCTAATCTTCGCGTTAACTTTCTCAGGATTGCCAAGGCTGCTACGTTGGCGATCTTCGATTATCTCTGTCATGTTCGGGTTGAAAGGGCTGTGATTGCTCATGATGTTCATCCGTTTAATTAAGTTAACTCACATTACATCACTTTGCTTGAAACACTGCTCTGACCAGTTAGATTGGCTTGCTCCAAAGGCCGTCATCACTAGCAAACTTTCTATCGCGAACCGTCTGACTTGCAATGCTCGACGGCTTACTTGCGAACGCTTTAGGCTTTGACGGCTTACTCCTGGGCTTAGGCTTAACTTTATCCGCGACAATCACCGCAGGCATTGGTGCCATTCTCTTTTTAGACTTCTTAGATTCCTTGCTAGCCTCCAGTATCATGCTGTCGATAAGCTTAGAAACTGAGCCACCAGAAAACGATGATTGCCGGTACATCCTTGCGCCCATGTTGGCGTACTTAACCGCCGAGATATCAGCGGCACCCTTAGCCTTTGCGCCCTTGTAAATACCGTTATAAACTACGTCACTAGCATCCATGTTTATTAATCCTTTCCTTGGCAACATTAAAATAACCTTTATCCATTTCGATGCCAATAAAATCACGCTGCAGGTTTTTAGCGGCAACACCAGTGGTACCGCTTCCCATTGTGAAGTCGAGTACTGTTTCATTTTCGTTGGTGTAGGTTTTTATTAAGTACTCCATTAGCGCGACTGGTTTTTGTGTTGGGTGAAGGTTTTGTTTTTGCTTGTCGCTTTGAAATTTAATTACACTCCTTGGGTACCGACTTGTTGAATCGTAATCTGTAAGGTTTAACGCCTTGCCATAGCACTCTGAATTAACGGTTTTGCGCTTTGCTGTTTTCCTTTCGTGGCCATGGGTAAATTGCGGGTTATACACCGGTAGGGACTTATAAAATACCAAAGCGTTTTCGTGCGCTTTAAGTGGCATTTTTTTAGCGTTAAGAAAACCGGTGGCGTTTGTTTTTTCCCAAATCCATTCGTGCCTAAGCATTTCTAAATTACTGCACCCCAAAACTTTATCAAATGGTGTTTGAGCCATTAACACAATTGCGCCACTAGGCTTGATAATTCTTTTTAGCTGCAGCCACATCAAATCAAGATCAATCAAAGAGTCCCATTTACACATTGTGGTACCGTAAGGCGGGTCGGTTAATATCATATCGACACTGCAGTCTGCAATTTCCTTCATGCGCTCGAGGCAATCGCCTAGCATTAGATTAATTTTGCTCATATTATTTACCTTTAGTTTCTAAGTGACGTTTTTTAAATGGCCCACGCAATGGAGTGCCGGCCGCTAACATTTCAATTATCTGAGCGTCCAGCCTAACGTTACGCTGCTCTGGCGTTTCGGTTTCGCGGAATACCTCCGGACTAACTATCTGCGCCGGGTTAAAATCACGTTCGACTAGCGATCCATCTTTAACGCGCTGAAGGTGACGAAGAAACACTTTCTTAAATAACGCTCGCGCCTTATCTTCGGGCAACTCCTTACGGCACCGTGTAGAGCATTCTGTGCGTGTTTCAAATTCAGCAATACATTGGCACCTCTTGCGGGAGATCATGCGATTAAAAGCCTCGTCCGTGTCTATTTGAGGCCCATCGCACCAGCTAATAAACTGACCAGCACTAGGCCAGAATGGATTAGTCCCTTTCCTAGCCTCGACTAGTCCTATTGAAACCTGGTGTTGGTTGGATATTCCATTTTCGATAAACGCCTTGGTCCAAGTCTTTTTGGCAGATAACCACGATTCTTTATTTTCAAACGCTTGCTTCCACGCCGGGTAACATGACTTGAGTTCAATAAAAAGATTGTCGATAACGTACTTGGCATTATCAGACACTTGTTTTTTAAGCAGCTCGCTCTGTTGATTATCAATGTGAGTTTGCTGCATGTTCGATTGCATCTTGTTCATTACGGCTTTTAAATCTTTCATGGTTACATTCCTAAGTTTTCGTGCCAGCTGTCATCATCCCAACTATCGGCTTCCTGTTGTGCTGGTTTGCAATTCTTCATCCAGTTTCTAACAGCTGCTTTCCAATCCTTCATTTTGCTTTTACCGACAACCCAACCTTTCATTTCGTAGAAGTCGACAAATTTATCTGACTCGTTTTGATCAGTAAGACCCTTCTCACAAAAATAGTTATAAGCTTCTTCATGTGTCGGCGGTGCAAACCGCTTGGCAGGTTTCGGTTTTTTAACCGACTGCCCAGACGAAGGAATCAGGGATCTGGAATCAGGAATCAGGATCAGGGAATCAGCAGGATTACTATCAGAGTCGTTCCGTTCTGATCCAGATAAATCGCGATTAATCGTGAGTGTATTTAAATCAATGGCTTGGCGCATGTCATTTGTTAACTCTGGAATTTCACTGCCCTTGTCGCGCTCATTCTTGTGTGGGTTTTGATGCTTGCTAAAATTACTAACATTCAGGTACGTTTTGTCGCCGTCCGAGTAGAACCGTATGAATCCAGATTTATCCAGATTAATCGCGAGTTTTGAAACATCACAATCGTCATACGCCAACAACTGTTTTTTAATGCGACGTTCTCGCCACTCAAGGTTGCCTCTAAAATCTGCCAGCGTCCACAATCCAATAAACAACAATCTACCTAACGGCTCAACATCGGCTAAGTCATCGTTATCAAAGAATGCTGGCTTTATATTTCTTGATCTAGCCATGTTACAATTACCTCTTATCTTGTTAATTAACTATCCCGTTGCTGCGGGATTTTTTACAACCTTAATAAAGTTGGTCGGAGTGGTTAGTGCATGACTTTGTTTCGATCTCTTACGCACTTAATGTAATGGCTATTTTTATTTAAAAACTTATCAGAAAACGGTTCCATTGCGCTGTCAATACTCTCGCATGCTCGTCGCAACAACACGTCGTTATCCTCCATGTGAGTTCTGGCGTTCCATAATGCAACAAACATACTGTGTGACATTGCGTCACTCATGGTGTTGCAATCATCCTTATGAATAAATATTAGACCTATAGTGCATCCTGACTCGTCGAAATCCTTAAGGTTTGATGGCTCAATATGTCCGCAGTGCGCACAGTATGATGCTAGGTCGCTAACGATTACGCAGTTTTCATCTATCATTATTTACTCTCCATTGACTTATAAACCAAGACTTCGATCATGTTACCGAAACTTCGGCGCTCTGCTATAGCCATTTCCTGAACCTTCATTATCAGCCTGTCATCCATACGCATTGTTTTATGACTCTTAGTCGGCTTTACTACTACTGGTATTGTTTGCATTGTTAGCTCCTTTATTTATGAGTGGTTAATGTTACTCTTAATGTGACACAAGTCAACACTCCACTGGTCGGATATGTTCCCAGCCATCCAGGGTGTAATGTAGCGGCATCAAACAACTAACGGGAATAGAATAATGACCATGCTTATAAGCCATCCGAAACAAACAACGACTATTCAGTTAACTAATGTTGCAAGTGTCTGGTTTCCAGAAACAGAGATGCAAAAGGGTAAAATACACTTTTGCTACGCCGCAATGAATAATGAAGAATGCTACACCGAGGTGTGGACATTCGAAACCCCCGAAGAAGCAAAGGCAATTCACGCTAAAATATTAGACCGCTTTGCAACTGAAATCACTTTAGGAGAATGAAATGAGCACCGAGCATAAAAGCAATACGCCTGCTGATATTAAAGATCTATGGCAGACGCCGCAAAGCCTGTTCGATAAGCTAAATGACGAGTTTAATTTTACATGTGATGTTGCGGCTAGTGACGAAAATCGCCTATGCCCTGACTGGCTGAATGAAGAAGATGACGCGCTAAAATTTGGGCAAGCCTGGGGCGGATCCAACTGGTGCAATCCTCCTTACTCAAACATTAAGCCATGGGTAGAGGCCGCGGCGCTTCATCACAAGCAGGGATCAACAACCGTAATGCTAGTTCCGTCCGATACTTCGGTAAAGTGGTTCAAGATGGCGTTCGAGAGCTGCAACGAGGTACGTTTTATTAGTGGGCGCATAAGCTTCATCAATGCCGCAACTAAAAAGCCAGTCAACGGTAATAACAAGGGTTCGGTGCTATTCATTTGGCGCGGTCACTGCCCATCATCAAGTAAATGCGTGACGTTAATCGATAGAGATCAACTGGTCTAATCTGTTAAATCAGTTAACTGATGTATATTTACCGAATCAAACAACAAGCGAGAATGAAAATGGAATTAGCAACAGTACAAAATGAACTTAGCGGCGCACTCATGGCGGCAGGCGTCGACGCTATGCTTCCGAGCGGCACCACTATCGACCAGTTTATCCGATGTGCATCAATCGCCATGGTCCAGAGTAAAGACCTATGCGAAGCCAATCAAGATTCTGTTATTATGGCGCTAACAATGTGCGCCAGAGATGGCCTGGTTCCTGACAATAAAGAAGCGGCATTGGTGACGTTCAACACTAAAGATAAAACAACCTACACCTGGGTTAAAAAAGCTCAATACCTACCGATGATTGATGGCGTTATAAAGCGGGCCCGCATGTCTGGTCAAATAGCATCTATGGCATCAAAGGCAGTTTATGAGAATGACGCATTCGATTATTGGATGGACGAAAACGGCGAGCATTACAACTACCGCCCAACGTTTGGTGATCGCGGTAATTTATTGCTTTGCTTCTCATACGCCAAGCTTACCAATGGCGAGTTATTAATTGAAGTAATGACCAAGGCCGATATTGATAAGGTTAAAGCAGCCAGCAAGACAAGCGGTTTTGGTCCATGGGTTGACTGGTACGATCGAATGGGCTGCAAAGCTGTTACGCATCGATTATGCCGCCGACTGCCCAACGCATCGGAAATGGTCCAGATGTGCGAGCAGGGAATGAACATGGCATTTGATCCAAATACTGAAAAAGATATTACGCCGCCACCGGTCGAAAATTACGGTGATAAACTTATCAGCCTTTTTGCCGGCAAACCACAAGATAAATATTTGCCATGGTTAAGCAAGAAGCTAGGCCACGAAGTTTTATCACTTGAAGATGTAACCGCCGAAGAATCGGTAAAGGTAATTGAACACATGGAGAGCGCCAAATCATGAGAAATTTCATTGAAGAGCAGCAGCTACATAGCGAAACGCTTGGTTTTGATTTGTCGAAGATTGAGCAGGGAACAGACCAATGGCACCGTTCAAAAGCTGGCGTTGTTTCGGCGTCAAACGCTTACATCTTGCTCATGAAAGGATCGGTTGCTCCATTCCCTAAAGACATTGAAATTATCTCAGGTGATAAGCGCGGCGTTAATTCAGTTAGCTTTGAAGGCGAGGTATTTACTGGCACAAAACAAGCGTGCACAGACTTTGTTAGAAATAGATTGCCGATTATACCGTCAGCAACTCGCCAAACTTACATGAGTCAATTAGTGGCTAGCGTAGCAACTGGATTGCTCCCTGATGAAATAAAAGCTAGGCCGCTACAGTGGGGCAAGGACCACGAACAAGAAGCTAACGACGCATACAGCGCGGCAACGTTTGAAACAATCGATAGCATAGCGTTTATCTATCAAGACAAAACAATGCGAGCAGGATGCAGTCCAGACGGTTTGATTTCAGGCGAAGAAAAAGGGCTTGAATTAAAGTGCCCATGGTCTAGCGCCGTATGGGTTGATTTTGCTCACAATGGTTACATCAAGCCAGAGGAAATAATCCAGTGCCAATTCTCAATGATGATCACCGACTTTAAAGAATGGGGTTTCGCCAAGTTTGACCCGCGCAACGTTAACTGCAAAAAGCTTCACCATGTAATAATCGAACGTGACGAAAAGGTGATCGCTGAACAGCGCGAAGGGTTAGCAAGCTTCATTAAAGATATGGACATAATGCTAGATAATCTTGGCATGTCATTTGGAATGCAGTGGAATGATAATTAAACTTCTCCCAGGTAACGAGAGCGCCGAGAGGGTGGCGCTGCTCCTTGAATTCACCAGGATTGAAAGCGAGCCATTGATTAAGGCGATTAATAATCACCTAGTAAACGGGCAAATAGAGGCGATGGCTGTAGTTGGCGGAGAGGTTAAGCAGCAGAATTTAGCGCGGGCAATGGTTGCGCTGAACAAAGCAAACGTAACGGTTGAGAAAATAAAGGCGCACGACTGGAAGCATATCCACTGGTCAGAGCAGTCAAAATAGATAACTGATGTATATTAAGCATCAAGGCAATTAAGCCGAAATGAAAAGGAATAGTAATGATTGATTTAACATACGCGGAAGTTGGGGATGAGTTTGTTGATAGCGGCGGCATAGTGCATTCCATTGTTATAATGGGCTCGTTGGATGTTGTGACTATTGGTAAGTACCCCGCTGGGGATTACCACGAAACTTTTAAACGGTGTGACGGATCGTTTGTGGAGCGTGACTGCGGAAGTCGCCCTTATTTGGTATCCAAAATTGACCCTCGCCCATGGCTTGAATATCTGCCTGATGCTGATTTATTTACTGATGACACCGTTTACATTGAATGTAATATGGCTGGCTACTGGTTTATCCACAATGCAAATACTGGACATAAGTCACCAATCAAATTGCCAACCCTAACAGGCGATCAGTGGAAGTTAAGCAAGATTAGCATTGTCGAGTTAAAAGAATGGCAGGCGACAAATAAATAACAAATTCACGCCGCCCACATAGGCGGCTTAACCAGTAAACAATCAAACCAAAGGAAAGATAATGGCAGCTACAAAATTATTTGACGCAGTAGTCAAAACGGGCGAATACACTAACGGTAACAATGAAGTTAAGGGGCGTTACGAAAACGTTGGTTCTATCATGCAGGGCGAAAACGGAATGTTCTTAATTCTAAAGCGCACATTCAATGCGGCAGGTGTTCCAAATCCTGACAACAAAGACAGCGTGATCGTTTCATTCTTTGAGGCTGACAATAACAAGCAAGGCCAGCAACAAGGCGGCTACCAACAGGCGGCACCTCAACAGGGCGGCTTTAACCAGCAACAAGCAGCGCCACAGCAACAAGGCGGTTTCGGTGGTCAACAGCAGCAGCAAGCACCTCAACAAGGTGGCTACGGCGGTCAGCGCGGATAACAACCAACAACGCCAGCTAGCTCAGGTTAGTTGGCTAAGGATAACCAATGAACAACTTCAAGTTCAGCGATTCATCAAGAATAAGAATGTCAGGCGTTGACGCTAGGTTAATTCGGATAGCCAATAGAGCCATCCAGATATCTAGAGTTGATTTTGGCATACCTAAGCATGGTGGTAGGCGATCGCGAAAGGTTCAGCTTAGTCTATTCGTTGATAAAAAATCTAAATGCGACGGATTAGACAACATATCTAACCACCAGAAAGGCATTGCCTTGGACGTTTACGCCTACGTTGATGGCAAAGCTAGTTGGGATGAATATCATTTATCGATGGTTGCCTGTGCCATGTTGCAGGCTGCTAGCGAGCTGGGATACAAGCTTAAATGGGGAGGCTTATGGAAAAGTTGGCAAGATATGCCGCACTTTGAGCTTGACGAATAGCACCATAATTGACTAGCGCACCACTTAGGCGATACAATTAAACTTTATTAACTAACCACAGGGCGATCATCATGGCTGGAACAGAAGGCACGTTGCCACCACGGAAAAAGAAGACTCAGCGAATTAAGCCTCCAACGAAAACCAGAGTTAAATCAAAAAAGAGCCGGTCAAGCTAATGAACAGCTCAAAGGTTTTAAGGTCTCTATCGCCGGTGCTCATAGCCGTTGGGTT
>JAESTY010000293.1 GCA_016763355.1 Immundisolibacteraceae bacterium | reverse complement strand
GGGTGGGTGCCCAGGGTTGCATCATAAAATCCAGCGCTTCTTCAATTGGTTGTTGTTCGGCTTCGGTTAGGGCGTAGGCATCCATCTGGTATTTGCCTTCCATGAAGTGCATTAGCTCTTCCGGGTACTGACTGAGGTTGTCGTGCAGATCCAGCGGGTCATCCATATATTGCATACGAACCGCAATGCCCATGCAGGCCGTGCCTTCGAAGAAGTAATGCTGGGCATTACGGGCCAGCGGATGAATATGCGGGAACATTGCGGTGAGCCCGAAGTAAGAGAGAATGCCCAGGGTATTGGCATCGGCGCTGTCCATCAGGTCTTCTTCCTTTTCGAAAAAGCCGCCGCGTAGTAATACGTCGCAATGCAGCTGGCCATGTTTGACTTCGTCCCAGATCTGCTGGGTTCGCATGCGCTGGATGTCGATATATTTGGCCTGTTCTTCAATCGAGATGCTCAATAGCTGGGTCGACATCTGCTTGATTGACATCTGTGGCCCTTCGCCGGCATAGCCAGCCATGGCATTGGTTTTTAGCCACTCCCGACTTGGGTCTTTGGCGTCCTGTTCGGCAGCTTCAACTGCGCGCTGGGTGGCGACGTTCCAGGCAGGCAAACAGCGTTCGGTAAAGCGCATTCTAAATTCGTATCCCGGCCCACTGAAGCCGGTGGGGTAGACCCATTTATCGAGAAAGTCCTGCACGATCGGATGATTATCCATAACTATTGGCTCCTCAAAATTTAGGGGCTAAGCGCGTTTTGGTGTTTACGCTCGGCGGGGAAAGCGTTTTTCGTCGGTCCAGGCATCCGCCGCTGGCGGCACCAGTGAACGACCGGATTCACTCTCGACAATTGATCCTTCAGCAGGGCAGTACATCAGGCAGACCGTGCAGCGTGGATAGACGCAGCGATCCATATCAATTTCGTGTAAGTGTTGTGGGCCAGTATCGATGATCACCGCATTAAAATTAATCTCGCGACAGACCACGTAACACATCCGGCATTCGGTACATTTATCGTGGTCGATCTTGATCGCAATAATGTCAGGTTGGTTCGCCATTGCTGATTCCTGTCTGGAGATGTTCGATGACCCGGATTAATCGAGACCTTTAGGGATTTCCGGAATTTCGTTGCTCTGCTTGCTATCTACACGCAATACAAAAGCCGCCACTTCGTCGAGCACCGCCAGGTAATCGCGGCGTACGATCTCGGCGAGTCGTTGGGCCAGATCAATATCAACATCGCTGTGGACAAAACGCTCGACTACAAATCGGCCCATCTGGATGTGACTTTCGGTTTCTGCCACCAGCCCGCCAAACAAACGGCTTAACGCCGGATCCTCAAAGGCACCGCCGAAACGCTCTAGCCAGGTCAGTTCGATGACTTTTGCGCCAAGGTTAAGTGCAGAAATTCTCAGGTTGTGGGCATAGTTGGCTAGTGCCCGCAAAGTAAATATCAAATGACCACATCGGCTGGCCTGCATGAAGGTGCCGTATTCGTGGGCGAATACTTTGGGCTGGCTGCGGGCATAACCGCGCCGCAAGATCTCATCCATAAACAGCATTTCATGGGTCGAGTCATCATAAATCTGTTTGCTGAGCAGATAATCAATCGACGGCGGGTATTCGTTAACACTGAGCCCCTGAGCCCAGCCGCCATAAACGTAATACATCATCCGTTTGATCACCCAGAGCCGGCCTAATAACCGGAAAATCTGGTCATCGTCGAGTTCCCCGGCTCGGGCTTTTTCCGCCACCAGGTCAAATGGAGTTCGTTCTGCTACCGCAGTGCTCTTCTGGCGCATGGCGCTGGCAAGGCTGGCGTTAATTATAGTTGCTGGCTGGTTCATTGGTTCCTCTCCCGAACTGCCGGATGGTAAATGCGCTCTTTTTTGCTCTAACGCGACCGATGGATCATACCCTAGATAATGCTCGCTGGATTCTTACTGGAGGGCACAGTAGATCAATGGGAGTTTATAAAAACCTGACCACCCCGGCGTCACCATCGACTTCCAGCTCCATGCCATCTTTGATTACCTCGGTGCCTACTTCCGTACCAATGACTGCGGGAATGCCAAACTCCCGAGCGATTAATGCCGAGTGGGTGGTAACCCCGCCGACGTTAGAAACAATAGCCGCAGCGCGACTGATAGCAGAGTTCATTGCCGGTGTGGTGGCGTGGGCGACCAGTATTTCTCCGGGTTGGAGTTGTTCAACATCGGCCGGTTGTCTGACGACGCGGGCAATTCCTTTCGCAATACCTGTACTGGCTGCGGCACCAGTAAGAGTTCTATCAGTCCCTAAACTACCGCCCTTAAAGCCTTCGTTTTCCCAGGTTGGGTGATCTGCTGGAGGGATCCGTGACGGTGCGGTGAGGGTTTGACGTTGTCGCCACAGGGCCTGACGACCATCGGCGGTTTCGGCGTTGTTATCAGGTTTGCTGGTTAGCGTCGCAGGCTGCTCAATTAAAATTTTGATTTCTGACCATTGCAGGAAAAACAGTTGTTCCGGTTTGGTTAGATGACCGGACTTCACCAGCTGTTTGCCTAGCAGTAGGAGGGTTGTACGAAGCTCTCCAAAAGCACGCTGAAAATTCCAGTTAACCTGCTCGCGGTTGGATGCCAACGCCTGTACGAAACTCAGTAGTCGCCTGAACAACCATCCGCCAAATATTTTCCCCTCGACTGCCTGTAACGCTGCAGTGGTTGCTGTTTCTCGTTTCGCAGCAGTTCGATCGGCACGTTTTACTGGAGCTGGTTGCGGAGTGTTCAAATAAGCTTCGACTGCCGAAACCAGTCTTTGTGGTTGTTCGCTAAGAACAGGATAGACCGGGTCAATGGAATCAAGTACGTGTCCGTAACGGCTGTAATAGGCGTCTACTAATGGAGCGATGCCTGGGTCCGTTAGCTGTTCTATTACCGGTGTGCTCAGGTTGAGTTGCCGTAGCGCTTCGGCTATTTGCCAAAGTTGTTGCTCGGCGTCGATCTGGGGGCCGGGATAGCCATAGAGCAGCACGTGCACCGGGAATCGGGCGTTGGGTATGAATTTGTTGTAGGCGCCACTGATAAAAAACACATCGACGCCGCCAAAGGCCACCGGATACCACCACTCTGCGCCATAACTGACCAGTAGCTCAGCACGTTTTAGAAGATCTGAGGCGTTCAGGGTTGCTGCTGGTTGCGCCTTTAAGTCTGCCAGTAGCTTGTCGAATAATGGTTCGGCATCTTCAAGCCAGTCGGCGTACCAGTTGGGTTTGGCCAGCGCTCGTAAAATAAAATGGGCCATGCCCGGCAGGGTTCTGGATTTCCAGATATCGGAGCGGCTAAACAGGTAACCGTGTTGGACGCTGTACCAGGGTTTGAGTACTTTCAAGGCTCGTGGAGCCATGCCGCGCCAGGGAATAATACCGAGGCCGGCGTTTTCCTTGGACTCCACCATGCGCGGCAGTATCAGGGTTTCGAACAGCGGTGTAATCGGTCCGCTGAGCCACTCGCCGATGCGCCAGTCCCGCAACCAGTGGGCGCCCTCAACCGGGTTATGCCATTGTGGGTCAGCGCTCGGCTGGCCATTGATTGATGGTTCCATCTGCTCCTCCCGATTTTGTCGAACTTAAATCAGTGTTGTGAGAACAGTGTAGGTCAATCTTCCCTGGCTAGTGGTTGAAAACGGGTCAGCTGTTATTTGGCTGCTATTGAGATGCAGAGCGCTACGGCTAGTAGCTATATTCAAATACCTTTAAAAATCGTTGCTGGAACTCGTCAGCGGTGAAATGGTGATTCTGAGTGCCCTGGTGGGCTATTTTGATGCTGCCCAGCAAGGAGGCGATTCTGCCGGTGGTAGCCCAGTCGAGCTGATTCATCAGGCCGTAAAGAATGCCGGCCCGATAAGCGTCGCCGCAACCGGTGGGGTCTAGCGTGGTTTTTGCAGGCACTACGGGAATGTTGATCTCGGTACCATCGGCGTAAATGGTTGAACCTTCGCCACCACGGGTGATGATCAGCGCATCGACCTTGCTGGCCAGTTCGGCTTCGGTGAGGCCGGTGCGCTCTAGCACCATTTTAGATTCGTAATCGTTGAGGGTGATATAGGTAGCCTGGTCGATAAAAGTCAGCAGGTCTTCGGCGCCGAACATTGGCAGTCCCTGGCCTGGATCGAAAATGAAAGGTACGCCGGCGGCAGCAAACTGCGCGGCGTGCTCAATCATGCCGTCGCGACCGTCTGGTGAGACGATGCCCAGGGTGGCCTGTTGGGCGTCACCAACCTTGTTTTTGTGAGACTCGCCCATGGCGCCGGGGTGAAAGGCGGTGATTTGGTTGTCATCCAGATCGGTGGTGATGAATGCCTGACCGGTGTGGGTGCCCTCGGCGAGGGTGACAAAACGGTCGTCGATCTGATGTTTGGCCATCCACTCTCGGTAGGGGCCGAAGTCGGTGCCTACAGTTGCCATTGGTAGCGGATCGCCGCCAATCAATTTTAAGTTGTAGGCGATGTTGCCGGCACAACCCCCATATTCCTTGCGCATGGATGGCACCAGGAAGGAGACATTCAGGATGTGAACCTGGTCGGGCAATATGTGATTTTTAAACTGATCCTGGAACACCATGATGGTGTCAAACGCGTAGGAACCACAGATAAGTGCTGACATAGGAGTCTCGTTTGTTAGTTAGTATTGGCGGTTAGTCGGCGGTAGGTCGCCAGATCAGGTCGAGCTGTTTTGCCGCCAGGGTTTCGTCGAGCCGGGTTACCGGCAGGGTGTGGGGTGCGTTCTGCACCAATTCCGGGTCTGATTTGGCTTCTTCCCAAATGGCGACCATGGCGTCGATAAAACCATCCAGGGCGGCCTTGTCTTCGGTTTCGGTGGGTTCAATTAACAGGCATTCCGGCACCAACATTGGGAAGTAGGTGGTGGGGGCGTGGTAACCGAAATCGAGTAGTCGTTTGGCGAAATCCCTTGCGGTGACATTGAGTTCTTTGGCCTGGCTGCGCAGGGTAATGATGAACTCATGGCTAGCCCGGCGTTCGGGGAAGGCCGCATCAAAACCTTTTGCCTGCAGCTGTTTAAGCAGGTAGTTGGCGTTTAAGGTGGCGAATTCAGCGACTCGCACCATGCCCTCTTTACCCAGTAGGCGCATATAGATGTATGCGCGCATCAGCACGCCAGAATTACCTGCAAAAGCGGATAGTCGGCCGATGCTCTGTGGGCAGTCGTCACGGTCGGCCAGACGGTAATTGTCCTGCTCTTTAATAATGTAAGGAATCGGCAGGTGGGGTAATAAGCGTTCACTAACACCCACTGGTCCCGCGCCTGGCCCGCCACCGCCATGGGGGGTGGAGAAGGTTTTGTGCAGGTTGATGTGAATCACATCAAAGCCCATGTCGCCGGGTTTGACCTTGCCCAGAATGGCGTTGAGGTTGGCGCCGTCGTAATAGAGCAGGCCACCAGCGGAATGCATGATTTGCGACATTTCGGTGATACGTTCTTCGAACACGCCCAGGGTTGATGGGTTGGTTAACATCAACCCAGCGGTTTGTGGCCCGACCTGCTGCTGTAATGCCTCCAGGTCAACATTGCCGTCGCTGTCGGTGGGAATTTCTTTGACCGTATAACCACACATGACTGCGCTGGCCGGATTAGTGCCGTGGGCCGCATCAGGTACTAGTATTTCGGTGCGTTGGTTGTCACCACGGGCCAGGTGATAGGCGCGAATCATGGCGATACCGGCAAACTCACCCTGGGCACCGGCTAAGGGAGTTAACGAAAAACCGGCCATACCGGTTACTTCCGTGAGCATCTCCTGGAGTTCATGCATGCACTGCAGGTAACCCTGGGTCTGGTCTGCCGGAGCCAGTGGGTGTAGCCCGGTAAAACCTTCCAGCGAGGCCAAGGTGTTACAGCTCGCGGGTTGTATTTCATAGTGCAGGAACCGAGCGGATAGAACTGGGTGTCGATGGAAAAATTGAGTTGCGAGAGCCGGGTGTAATGGCGCACTGCCTGTAACTCCGAAACCTCTGGCAGGCCGCTGAGCTCGGTGCGTAGTAGTTCCTGAGGCAAGTCTGCGGTGATTGATGCGGCGTCTGCGCTGGTCATGCCAGCGGATTGGGCGGCATTACTACGGCCGGTCTGGCCTATTTCGAAAATCAGCATAGAAGAGTTTCAACAGATAGAGGACGTGGACTTTATTCTAACTGGTTCCGCCGCGAATCGGGCTTTTGGCGGCTGTTCTATCTATCGATTTGCTAGATATTATTTCGTGCCGGAATTCTCGATTTGGTTTGGCAGCGTGAAGTAGAAGGTAGCGCCACCATCGCGGTTGTTAAAGCCGTTGATGGTGCCCTTGTGCATATCGATAATTTGCTTGCTGATCGCCAGTCCTAGCCCGGTGCCGCCGGCTTCGCTGCGGGTGCGACTACTTTCAGTGAAGGGCGTGAACAGGGAGGCTATTTCAGCCTCTATCAGGCCAACGCCGTGGTCGCGTATCAGCACCAGGGTCTGTTTTGTATCCTGCGAGAGTGAAATTTCCACCGGTGCGTGATCTGCGCTGAACTGCAGGGCGTTTGAAACCAGGTGGCTTACTACCTGACAAAGCCGGTCGAAATCACAGATTACGATGGGTGTTTTTTTCAGTGCTGTCGTGTTGATGGTGATCTGGTGGTCACCGATTTTCAATTGTAGGTCATCGATTACTTTTTCAACCAGTAGTTGAATGTTGTTTTGCCCCGGCCGAAGCACCAGCTGACCGGCCTCAAGCTGGCTTAAATCTAGCAAGTCGTTCAATAACAGCAGCAGTCGCTTACCACTGCTGTGAATGCGGTTGAAATACTGTTGGAGTTTCTCAGGTTCGCTGTCCAGTGCCTTGGATTCACCAAATTCGGCGTAGCTGAGCACTGCATGCAGCGGGGTTCTTAATTCGTGGGAAATATTGGCCAGAAACCTGGATTTTGCCCGGTTGGCTGTTTCAGCGAGCTCAAGTGCGTGAACCAGATGGTCGGTTTTTTGTCCGACCAGTTCCTCAAGTTGGTCTCGGTGCACCCGTAACTCTTCGGCGGCCAGGTGCTGCGCGGTGACGTCGCGCAGGAAGGCAACCATGGCCGGTTCACCCTTGTACTGGCCGAGCGTTGATTTGATATCCATCAGCATGGTTTTGCCATCAGCACTTTT
>JAESTY010000292.1 GCA_016763355.1 Immundisolibacteraceae bacterium | reverse complement strand
TTAACAAAACCCTGGAAAAATTCATACACCAGTTCAAGATCAAATTCACCAACGGTTTTAGTCGGAAAATTAGCCTTAAAAATTAACCCTGGACGACCTGAGAGGTCGATGACAACCCTGGATAAGGCTTCGTCAAGTGGCACATAAGCATGACCATAACGCAGAATACCGGCTTTATCGCCAAGCGCTTGTAGCAGCGCCTGACCGAAGGTAATACCCACATCTTCGACCGTGTGGTGACCATCAATTTCAAGGTCACCTTTGGCTGTTATGGACAGGTCAATCAGACCGTGGCGGGCTACCTGATCAAGCATATGATCAAGAAAGGGCAGGCCAGTATCGAGCTGCGATTGACCCGTACCATCAAGATTGACGCTAACCTGAATTTGGGTTTCCCGAGTAGATCGGTCGACAGATGCTGTTCTTTGGGGGCCGGTCATCTTTAATTAATTCTGAATGAATACTGTGAGTTGGGGGGGTTCAAATAAATATTTGATCGCAATACCGACCACTATAACAAGCTCGGTCAACGAAGGTTAAACAGTTAACGTAATTAGTTATGCTCGATTAACCAGGCCGCCGATATCGAGCAGCCGTCGCATGACTGGCTAGCCCTTCAGCATCAGCCATCACTCCGGCTATTTCAGCTAATTCAGCCGCACCCTGTTCAGTGACTCGAATCACACTGGTGCGTTTCTGAAAATCGTAAACCCCTAACGCCGAACTGAATCGAGCCGTAGCCGATGTCGGCAATACATGGTTGGGCCCGGCGCAGTAATCACCTAAAGACTCAGAGCTATAGCGGCCAACAAAAATGGCTCCGGCGTGGCGAATTTTGGGTAACAACGAATCTGGATCATCAACGCAGAGCTGCAAATGCTCCGGCGCTATGCGATTGGCTAACACCACCGCCTGCTCCAGGTTGTCAACTTTGATCAAGGCGCCATGATCCCGAAGTGCAGAGCTGATGATGTCTCTTCTTGCCTGCAGCGGTAGTAGCTTCTGGATTGCCGCTTCCACCGCTCGTAAATGATCGGCATCAGCAGTTATTAAAATCACCTGAGCAATCTCATCATGCTCGGCCTGCGAAAACAGGTCCATCGCCACCCAATCAGGATCGGTACTGGCGTCGCTAATAATCAGAATTTCTGACGGACCAGCGATCATATCGATACCAACCTGGCCATAAAGCAGCTGTTTAGCCGCGGCCACATAGCGATTTCCCGGACCAACAATTTTATCGACTTTCGGCACGGATTCAGTGCCGATTGCCAATGCAGCAACCGCCTGAGCGCCACCGATTGCATAGACCTCATCAACCCCCGCGATTGCCGCCGCACCCAGCACGACCTCATTGACGACACCGTCAGGAGTTGGGCTGACCATGACTATGTTTTCAACGCCAGCGACTTTGGCTGGAATCACGTTCATCAAAACAGTTGATGGATAGGCAGCTTTACCACCGGGGACATAAACACCAATTCGTTCCAACGGCGTAATCCGCTGGCCTAACTGATTACCCAGGCTATCGGTAAACTGCCACGACTCACTAAGTTGGTGCTGATGGTAGTCTTTTATACGCTGAGCGGCCTGTTCCAACGCATGGCGAAAATCCGCATCCATGTTCTGCAAAGCCTGCTTGACACGCTCGGCTGAAATCTTAAGTTCTAAGGGGTTTTCGACCGTAAAGCGATCAAACTGGGTGGTGTAATCCACTAGCGCCCGGTCACCCTCGAGTCGAATTTTTCCGATCACGCCTGCCGCAACAGCCAGCGCCTGTTGATCACCAGCACCACGATCGGCCAGCAGTTGGCTCAGTTGGGTTTCAAATTCAGCATCAGTGTTTGCTAACACCGAAATAGTTGCCATGCTCAAGTTTCCAGATGATCACGCAGCTGGGTGATCATCTCGGTCACCGGCTGGTGTCTCATTTTCATGGCGGCCTTATTAACGATTAGGCGGGAGCTTACTTCAAGCACGGTCTCGGTTGCTTCCAGTCCATTAGCTTTAAGGGTGCTGCCAGTTTCAACCAGATCAACAATAAAATCCGCCAGCCCTACCAGTGGCGCAAGCTCCATAGAACCGTAAAGCTTAACCACTTCAACCTGGACACCCTGACGAGCAAAATAGTCTCGGGCGATATTGGTGTATTTAGTCGCAACCCTGGGTCGCGCGGTCAATCCGGGCTGGTAGCCCTTGGGGGTGGCTACCATGAGCCGGCAGCGGGATATCTGCAAATCCAGTGGCTCGTAGAAACTCTCACCACCGTATTCCACCAACACGTCATTACCGACCACTCCAAGGTCTGCTGCACCATACTCAACGAAAGTTGGCACGTCAGTAGCGCGGATAATGATGAACTGCACATCGTCCTGAGTGGTATCCAGAACTAGTTTACGGCTAGCCTGCTCACCGGGGAGTAATTCGATTCCGATGGCTTTGAACAGCGGCAGGGTCTGCTCAAGAATCCGACCTTTGGAAAGCGCAATGCGTAGCGGTCGGGGCGACGAAGGGTTCAAACCGCACTCCGATCTAATACGCGCTTAATATTGGCACCGAGTAGCTGAAGTTTTTCTTCAATACATTCATAACCACGGTCGATGTGGTAAATCCGGCTAATGTGGGTTTCTCCACGGGCAACCAACCCGGCCAGCACCAAACAAGCCGATGCCCGTAAATCAGTTGCCATCACCGGTGCGCCCTGCAGGCCTGGCACCCCGTTGATCAATGCTGTATTGCCTTCCAGCTCAATTTCGCTGCCTAACCTGAGTAGCTCCTGTACATGCATAAACCGGTTCTCAAACACCGATTCAACCACCCGGCTGGCGCCATCGGCAACCGCGTTCAAAACCATAAACTGCGCCTGCATATCAGTCGGCATCGCCGGATAGGGCGCGGTATGAATATTCACCGCTTTGGGCCGGCGACCGCCCATATCTAACTCAATCCAGTCCTCACCGGTGCTAATTTCAGCACCCGCTTCTTCGAGTTTTTGCAGCACGACTTCTAACAATTTAGGATCGGTATCGCGGGCCTTAACCCGGCCGCCGGTGACCGCTCCCGCAACCAGATAAGTAGCAGTTTCAATACGGTCCGGCACAATGCGATGAACCGCACCACCGAGTTTTTCTACGCCTTCGATAGTGATGGTTGAACTACCAGCGCCGGTAATTTTTGCGCCCATGGCAATCAAACATTTAGCCACATCCTCTACTTCAGGCTCGCGGGCGGCGTTCTCAATCACCGTGGTGCCCCTGGCCAGAGTTGCTGCCATCATCAGATTTTCGGTAGCAGTTACCGAGACGATTTCGAGGAAGATTTTCGCCCCCTTTAATCGCTCAGCCCGGGCAATGATGTAGCCGTTCTCGACCCGGATATCAGCCCCCATCGCCTTGAGGCCATCAAGATGAATATTGACCGGCCGCTGGCCTATTGCACAGCCACCCGGCATCGACACATGAGCTTCACCAAAACGAGATAGCAACGGGCCCAACACCAGGATCGATGCGCGCATCGTCTTAACCAGTTCATAAGGCGCATAAAAATTCTTGATGGTGCTGGTGTCGACCTCAATGTTAAGCCGCTCATCAACCACCAGGGATATTCCCATCCGACCGAGCAGCTCCATAGTGGTGGTGACATCATGCAAATGGGGCACATTACAGATGGTGACCGGTTCCTGCGCTAACAGAGTAGCCGCCAATATCGGTAACGCAGCATTTTTAGCGCCCGAAATTCGAATCTCGCCATCGAGCCGATTGCCGCCAGTAACTATCAGTTTGTCCACTTTATTCTCATTAGAAATTACTAACCCGCTACCTATCCAGGCCGCGGGTCTTCACCAGGATTTTAAAGAAACCAGTGTTTTAAAGAACCTACAAACGCGACGACCACCAAAACTGGTGGCCGACTAATGCGCAGGCATCACTCCCTGCATAACAAAAAAACAGCCGTCAAAACGCTGTGTTTATTCGCTATCCTGAATCGCATCAATGACCTGCTTGAGCTCACCATTTTCATAGAGCTCGGTCATGATGTCGGTACCACCAACAAACTGACCGGCTACATAAAGCTGAGGCACGGTAGGCCAGTTAGAAAACTCTTTGATGCCCTGACGTACTTCGTCTTCAGACAACACGTTGACGGTTTCATATTCCGCCTCGCAGGCATCCAGTATCTGGATTGCCTTCCCGGAAAACCCACATTGCGGAAACATCCGGTCGCCCTTCATAAACAGCACCACTGGCACCTCTTCTACAAAAGCTGCAATTCTCTGTTGTATATCCATTTCAATATTCTCTATATCAATTAATGTCTTCAATCATTTTCGGCACAGGCATTCGTTACCTGACTGACCGTTACTCTCCCTACCTAGGGATTAGCCCGCTGCCATGTTTCGCGCGTAAATGTCTTTAATGACAGGGCGTGAATAGAGTCATCGGCCATTTCAGCTTTAATCACACCATAAACTAGCTGATGCTGCTGAATCAGGCCCTTGCCCGCAAACTCATCACAAATTACCGTCGCTTCAAAATGGCGACCATCTCCGGTCACCTCAACCTCTGATTCGGCTAGACGACCTTCTATTAGTTGCTTAATTACTTCACATTCCATAATTCACTATTACTCTAAATCTGCTTACCCATTAAAAACTTAAAACCGACACGCCCTGCTGGTTCAAGTCCGCAATTTATAGCCGCTTCGCAGCATCATCAGCGCAATTATACCCAGGATCGCCAGTGCACCGCACATCACCACCACGCTCAACCCAGGGGCCACGTCTGATTGACCAAAAAATCCATACCGAAAACCATCAATCATATAAAACAGCGGGTTAAATCGGGAGATGGTCTGCCATAGGTCCGGCAAGGAATGAATCGAGTAGAAAACACCACTAAGAAAAGACAACGGCATGATGACAAAGTTTTGAAACGTGGCCGCATGATCAAATTTATCGGCCCAGACACCGGCTAAAAAACCGACAGTTGCCAGAGTTGCGGCCGCCAGCAGACCAAACACCAGCACATAAATTGGCTGAGCAACCGTCACTCCAATGTAAAGATCAGCAGCAACAAAAATAGCCAGCGCTACCAACAAAGCCCGCAACATAGCAGCAGCAACAAAAGCGATAAAAAACTCAAAATGGCTGAGCGGCCCCAGCAATACAAAAGTGATGCTACCTGTGACTTTAGAGAACACCAGACTGGATGAGGTGTTACCAAATGAGTTCTGAATAATCGACATCATGATCAACCCCGGCACCAGAAAACTGCTATAGGAAAGATCGTCGTACATAGTCACCCGATCTGCCATCACATGGCTAAAGATGACCAGATATAGCAGCGCAGAGATCACCGGAGCCAACAGGGTTTGCATGGCCACCACCGTAAAACGGCGCACCTCTTTACGAAATAGTATCCAGCAACCGCGCAGATTCATGCAGCCTTACCGGCTGTCAATTCCAGGAACAGGTCTTCCAATGTCTGTTCATGGGTATGCAGGGATAGTATCTGGATATCGGCCAGTTTCAGGGCGGTTAAAATGGCGTCCAGGTGCTGGTCATCATCAGCTACCTGCAACCAGATGCTATCGGCTTCTCGACGCTGTAAGGCTTCGCCAACCACTGACGGCAAACTCTCAGTAGCGCCCTTTAACCGCAATTTCAGCTGGTAGTGAGAATAGCGCTTCATCAACCCGGCTCGACTATCCAGCGCAACCAGCTCACCGTGATTCATAATGCCGATGCGCTCACAAAGCGCCTCGGCCTCTTCCAGGTAATGGGTCGTCAATAGCACGGTTGTGCCGTCATTATGAAGTCGCTCAACAAACGACCAGAGACTTTGGCGCAGATCGACATCAACCCCGGCAGTGGGCTCATCCAGCACTAAAACTCTGGGCTTATGCACCAGCGCCTGCGCGATTAAAACTCGGCGTTTCATGCCTCCAGATAGAGCGCGCATGTTGCTATTGGCCTTATCTGCCAACCCCAGAGATTCCAACAACTCGTCAATCCAGGCGCGGTTTTTTTGGTCAACCCCAAAATAGCCAGCCTGAATTTCCAGCACTTCGCGAACTTTAAAAAATGGATCAAACAGTAGTTCCTGGGGAACAACCCCCAACATTCTGCGACTCGCAGTGGCCTGCTTAACCACATCGCGCCCCATTATGGTCACCTGGCCACTATCTGCCCGACAAAGCCCGGCCATAATGCTGATCAAGGTCGATTTACCCGCACCGTTAGGCCCTAGTAAACCGAATATTTCGCCCTCGTTAATCTCCAGGTCAATGCCATTCAGCGCGGTTAAGTCACCAAACTGCTTATGCAACTGTTTAATTGACACCGCTACCGGCATGGACATTTCCAGGTTAAAAATAGACTTGGGAGAACAACGGCACCATGCCTAATAAAACGGGCAATAACCATCATTGGTTAGAAAAATTAAACCTACACCGGCAATAAATGCGACTCAAACTTGAGTCAATTTCAGCGAAATTGATATCTCAACTACGGCTAAGCAGATCACCCCGGTTTACGGTAATTCAACCGAACGTATAGGCTACAAATTACGCTGATTCCGCTCAACCAGTGCCGCAATCAATTCACCGATTCCCTGACGCTTCACAATTGAACCGTACTCAGAACGATAAGTTTTAATCAAACTCACCCCGTCAACGCGAATATCGAGCACTTTCCACTGTCCGGTGTGCTTACCCATTCGATAAAAAATCGGTGTTATGGACCCATCTTTGCCATGAACTCTGGTTTTTACGGTGACCATGGTTGCGTCACTAGCAGCCTTTACTGGCGAAAACTCTATACGGCCATCCTGAAACGCTAGCAGGGCACTACCGTAGGTACGCAACATTAAAGTGCTGAATTCCTGTTCGAAACTCTGCTGAACCTCCTTACTTGCCTGCTTCCACGCGTTACCCAGCACATAACCAGAGATACGCGGAAAATCAAAATGCGGCAATACCTCCTGACGCACTCTCTCATAAAGACCCGACGGGTTTTCGGCATAAAGCGCCTTGTTCTGACGAATATCTTCCAGCAACACCTCGGATGCCTTGCGAATCAACTCATCTGCCTGCGGAGCTACCACCTCAGCGATTATCGGAATCTCTGTCTCGGCTTGTTCGCCGGCGACAAGCGGACCCGATACGCTGACAACAAACAACATCACGAACAAACAGCTGGCAATACATTTTTGCCCAAATTGAACACGACTCATTATCTAAACATCCCTTAACAAGTGATCGTCAAGAAAACCCTGAAATCCTCAGAGATTCCCGCGGCGCGTCATTGCACCACCTCAATAAACCCCAAAAACAGCCGATGACGAATTGCCAGACACTCATATCTGGCTACCAGTTAGATCCAAATTGGTAGCTCACTGAGAACTCCGTGAATTCGTTTCTTAGCATTTTTTAAAAATTTGGCACAAAACTTCATGAACCAGCGACAGACCACTGCCCATCAACTAATTAGCTATATTATTAAGACTGGTAACCATTCAGGAAGTGCCGACAACTATTTCGTTATTTTTGACTTCGATGGATTATCTCCGTCCCCAAATTATGTCGAAATCACGTAAGCCGTCGTAATCGCTGGGGAATATCTTATGACCAAACAGCAGACCACCCAGCGCCGACGATTATCGCATCAAATCGAAAAGTTGCTACCGACTGCGTTCAGAAATGAACAACGAGCCGCCAAAACCTCCCAAATAAACGACCTTCCCGAAAGCCTGTTAGAAACTCTCGACACCGCTCAGCTCACACAGTTGGTCAACGCTTGTTCATGCAGTTCATGGTTTCTGAAAACCATCCTGGTGGTTCCAGAATTAATCCTCGAGTGCATCAGGGAACACCGCTTTACCGTCAGCCTACAGGTAGCAGACCTCTATTTTGAACTCTCCTCAGGAGTCAGTGAGTGCACTAGCCTGGCCCAAATCAAACAGCTAATCAGGCAGATAATTCGTCGTGAAAAAATCATTATTGCCTGGCGTGACCTGAACAATTTATCCGACCTTGAAGATAATCTTTTCCACCTCAGCCAGCTGGCGGAAGCCACCACATCAATCTGCCTCGACTGGCTAGCCCTGTCACTGACCGAACGCCACGGCAGCCCTGTTGGCGAAACCAATGGGCTACCCGCAACCTTTTGCATATTGGCTTTAGGCAAACTCGGCGGTGGAGAGCTTAATTTTCATTCAGATATCGACCTGATTCCATTCCATTCAGAACAGGGCGAAACCGACGGCCAGAAGCCGATTTCAAATCAGGAGTTTTTTACTCAGCTAACCCGCCAGCTGGTTGACCTACTGCAAAGTCAAACCGAGCTTGGACTGGCTTATCATGTTGATCTCAGGCTCCGCCCGTTTGGCGACAGCGGCGCCCTCACCAGCAGCCACAACTCGATGGTCACCTACTACGCCAGCCATGGTCGTGAATGGGAACGTTACGCGCTGATAAAAGCCCGTCCCATCGCCGGCGACCTTGATCTCGGTCGGCAATTGTTAACTGACCTCTCGCCGTTTATTTATCGGCGCTATCTGGACTACGGAGTATTCGAGAGCCTCCGTGAACTCAAACAGAATATCGATCAACAAATTGAGCGAAAATCTGGCCCATACCACGTCAAACTCGGCCCGGGTGGAATTCGGGAAATTGAATTCATCACCCAGGTTTTTCAGCTCCTTAGTGGTGGCCGTGACCGCCGACTGCAGCAACCCCAAATACTCCAGACGCTGCCGCTGCTGCGCCAACGTGAAGACCTAACAGCCGACCAACTAAAAACCCTGACCGCTGGCTACCTGTTTTTACGCCGCACTGAACACCGCATTCAGATGCTCAATCACCTTCAGATTCATACCCTGCCCACCGTAGTCGAACAACAGCAGCAACTCGCCGCCGCTATGGGCGACAACAATTATAAAAAATTTCTGCAGCACCTGAACCAGGTCACCGATGGCGTTTCCACAATCTTCAACAATCTACTGGCCAGCCCTGAGACCAGTTCCGAAAACGCCATCAGCAATCAGATTGCCCAACAATGGCACCAGACGTTAGTGACAGACCAGGTCACTCCATTGCTAGAGAAAATGGGCTTTGATGATCCACTAGCCTGTTACCAGGGACTTTTGGGACTGCAGAAATCCCACCCGTTACAGGTCGCATCAATAGAATCGGCCCAGCGGGTGCATCGGCTTATCCCGAAACTGCTCGATACTGCCGTAGCTCAGCAAAACAATTGCGCTGCTCTGATTGGCGCGCTCAGATTCTTGCAAAGCATTATTCGCCGTTCTGCCTATATTTCTTTGCTGATCGAAAACCCGCAGGCCCTGGATCAGCTCTGCCGCTTGTGCGCAGCTGGCGACTGGCTCACCAACTGGCTATGCGACCACCCGGTTCTGCTTGATGAGCTACTTGACCATCGCAGTTTAAAGAGTCGGCCTGATTACAAAGCTCTGGCGCTGCAGTTTCAGCAAGTTATCAATCCCAGCCAGAATCAGCCATCAGCTGCAGAAGAGGTTGATTGTCCAGAGCAAGACCTGGAACAGCAAATGAACAGACTGCGGGATCTGCGCAGTGGTTCACTGTTGCGAGCAGCAATTCTTGATATTGGCGAACAAACTGATAGCGCCGGCCTGCTCGCCGATACAGCCGAATTAGTCCTAACCAGCTGCCTGCAAATGAGCTGGCAACATCTCATTAACACGCACGGGCCACCCGCTGGACAGCAGAACCATTCGGTTCCAAAAATGGTTGTTATCGGTTACGGCAAACTGGGGTCTCAGGTGATGAGCTACAGCTCAGACCTGGATTTAGTGCTACTACAGCCAGATCTAGACAGCGACAAAGTTACCGAGGGAGCCAACCCGATTAGCAACCACCGGTTCTACCACCGGGTTGTGCAGCGCTTTATCCATCTGTTAACCACCCAGACAACTTCGGGAAAACTTTACGAAATAGATTTTCGACTTCGACCTAGCGGCAACTCTGGCCCCATCGTCACCCAGCTAAATAGCTTTGAGCGCTACTTACGTGAAGACGCCCATACCTGGGAGTGTCAGGCTCTGGTACATGCGCGCCCGGTAGCCGGCGATCCCGCACTGAAGCAGGCGTTTCTTGATTTACGACAACAGGCACTGCGGCGAAATCGAGATGAGGCCAGTTTATCCACTGACATTGTGCAGATGATCGACCGAATTCGGCAGGAAAAAGCGATTAAGTCTCTGCCGGACAAGCTAAAGCTAAGCCCTGGAGGCATGATCGATATCGAATTCTGTGCTCAGTATCTGGTATTGCGCCATGCCAGTAAGTTTGCCCAGCTCACTGAGCCGACAACCACAGCAGGAATTCTCCAAACCGCCGCAGACTGCAAATTAATAAACCAACAAGCCTGCGATCAGCTCATCAAACATTATCAATTACTTTGCGATACCAGAAACAAATGGGAGCTAGGTCAGCCCATAGCTGAAGACTTGCAGTCCACTAGCCAATGGCATTCGGTCATTAAACTAACCCAGCACATCCTGCTCAGCAGATAGTACGACCAGAGCAAGGACCAACCTGACACAACCCTATTCAGTGCAGAACTCTACGCTGGTTTAGCCTGGGTTTCGCGGATCTGCTCTGCCTGGCGCTGCACCGTGCGCCGGATGATCGCTTCCTGATCCTCCTCATCAATACAGCGGAACTCCAACGCCACATTAAATTTATCGCCGTCGGCACGACAATCGGTGACCTCGGCCAGCGCATGAATAGCGCCGGAACCACCGCTGATCTGAATACACAACTCAACCATCTGAGTAAGCGCTAATTCCTTCGATACCGGCATCGCTATACCGCCGCCAGACAGACTGACTTCATAAATTGAAGCGGTATCCGGATCACCGGCCAGCAACTCGACAACCTGACTCAACTGGCCAACCTTCTGATCCAGTAGCTGAAGATACCTTTGCAGCGACTGGGGAAGGACACCTAATTGCTGACGTGCATATTCAAGCTCATGATCGCTATTCTCCAGCTCTGCCCGCAGCTGAAAGGCACCGGGTAGACCCGAACGAATTGCCCGAGCCAGCTCTTCCGTTGTGGCTTTATCAATCTCACGATAACTGATGCGCACATCGTCATCGACGCGGAAATATTCACGTCTTTCCGAACTTTTCATAGCTGACTCCCGGCTAACATTAGCCCTGTAAACCTCATCAGTAACTTCCTAACATCGGGTCTGCATTCAAATCTATACTGATTTCCACCCGTCGATTACGCGATCGGCCAGCGATGGTGTCATTGCTCATCAATGGCACCGTATCAGCCCGCCCGACCACCAGCAACCGCTGAGGAGTAATCGCAGAGGCGGCTAATAGTTCATGGGCAACCGACGCCGACCGCAATGCCGATAAATCCCAGTTAGAGCGAAACCGGCCACCCTGGGACGGAATGCTATCGGTATGACCAGAAATCGTAATTTCACCTTCCAGTCGTTCTAGAATGGCACCAATACGATCGAGTACGGGTACAAATGATGGACTCACCTCGGCCCCCCCGGAAACAAATGAGCCCTGCTCACGAATTCGGATAATGACCCGACCATCATTAAAATCAAGCTCAATCAACCCTTCACGAACTTCTTCCAGAAGTTCCTGAACAATAGACTCTAAACCCTCGGCCGCGTCCTGTTGGCCACTATCCTCACCGTCAGCGCCGCTGTCGGGATCCTTGGTGTCGTTGGCGGTCTCATCATCAGTGGAAGTCACCAACTCACTGCCAATATTGTCGTATTTCTCACTCTTCCGGGAATCAGAGTCGGTAAATTCCAGCGTATTACGAGACATATCAATGGTGTGCTGACGAACCGTTTTCAACAAGGTTTGCGTTGGTTTACCCGGTGAGAATTCTTTGGCGATAATACTGGTGCCCTTAGGCGGGTCTTTGGTCTTAATTTCACGCTGAACCCCGAACGCAAACTGCATGGAGCCAGCAATTTTTTTATACTTGGATTGGTCCATTTCCGAGAACGACAGCAACAGCACAAAGAAACACATCAGCAGAGTCATCAGGTCCGCAAAGGTCATGACCCAGGCCGGAATTCCCGCCGGGCATTTAACCTCTTCGCATTCGCAGTCAGCTTCGCTCATGCTGGCGCGGCCTCTTCTTCATCTCCAGATCTTCTCTTACCAGTGGGCAAGAAGGTCTGCAGAGATTCATCCATCACCCGCGGATTAATCCCCTCCTGAATACCAGAAACAGTTTCGATAATCAGCGATTTATTAAGTTTCTCCAAACCCGACAACAACTCGAGCTTTTCGGCGATTGGAATCGCAATAATATTGGCGATCAAGGCACCATAAAGCGTGGTCAATAGCGCGACCGCCATGGCCGGGCCAATCGATTCTGGATCCTCCATGTTCGCCAACATCTGCACCAGACCTATCAACGTACCGATCATACCCATGGCCGGTGCTGCATCGCCAATCGCCAACCAGACCTTCTGGCCCGTTTCATGGCGCATGATGTTCTGGTTCATATCCTGAGTCAGTAACTTACGAACAAACTCCGGCGGATGACCATCGACACAAAGAGTGAGTCCCTTTTGAAAAAAACTATCATCAACTTCCTGCTCTTCCAGACTCAGGAGCCCCTCCTTACGAACCATGCCGGCCATTTCAACCGCTGAAGTAATCAACGTATCTGGAGATTCCAGCCGATTCACAAAGGCATTGGCTGCAACTTTAAACGCATTAAAAATCTCGCCCATCGGAAAACGGATAAAGACGACGAAAGTCGTGCCGCCAACCACCACCAGAATTGACGGCATATTGACGAACAGGATGAAATCCCCGCCCATCAATATCGCCATGACGATAATGCCGAATCCCCCGATAATGCCTATTATGGTTGCTAAATCCAATTCATTCCCCGTAGATAAATCAATCGAACAGCTGTTCGCCCGAACAACTTCTATCCATCCGTTCCTTCATTTTTCGGTCAGCAGACGCAACTCTTTAGAAACCAGCCACAGGCAAATGAACCCAATGCTGTTACCAATCAGATAGAGCTGACACACAATGGCCCTAAAACTCACTTAACCTAGCTGCGAAAAAACTCGACCGGGATTAAAGCCTCAGGTATTCGCCAAATAGCAATCAAATATTGGGTAGAATATTTCCACCCTCAACCACCGCTAAAAACCTAAAACCGATACAGGCATCACGCCCTGCAACGCTGGTGGATCAACGTTCTTCATTGTCCGGATTAGAGCAACTGTTATGGATACGGCCGACCCTACTGTT
Source organism: Immundisolibacteraceae bacterium (assembly GCA_016763355.1). GTDB lineage: Bacteria > Pseudomonadota > Gammaproteobacteria > Immundisolibacterales > Immundisolibacteraceae > QNFC01. The sequence goes on along the minus strand of JAESTY010000292.1, from coordinate 4,056 downwards.
GTTGAACGACCAGACTACAGCGCCCTCTTAACTGAGCTGTTTCGCGCCAACGAGATCGATCAGTTCCAACTCATGATGGCTGACCTGCATCCTGCAGAAATTGCCCACTTTATTGAAGCTCTGCACCCTCATGATCGTCAGCGAGCGTGGCAGCTACTTGCCGACCAACGTCATGGCGACGTACTGGTTGAACTATCAGATCCGGTACGTGAATCCCTGATAGAACGGATGGGCGCTGAAGAGCTCAGTGCGTCAACCCAGGGACTCGAAGCCGATGATATGGCTGATCTGGTTGGCGACTTGCCTCAATCCAGAGCCCAACAGCTTCTTGGTAGCCTGGCTCAACAGGACCGTCAACGCTTAGAAAATATTCTTTCCTATGAAGAAGACACCGCCGGCGGGCTAATGAACCCGGATCTATTAACGATCCGTGCCGATATCACCCTGGAAGTGGTGGTGCGTTACCTACGCCAACGCGGCTCAATGCCAACTGGCACTGACCAGCTGGCGGTCGTCAATCGAGAAAATGTTTTCCGCGGCGTGCTCTACGTTACTGACCTGCTGACCTTGCCCGTCGAAACCCTGGTTGGAGAGGTCATGGATAGTGACGGCGTGGTGCAGATACTCGACACCACCCCCGACCGGGAGGTCGCCAAGCTATTTACCGATCGGGATCTGATCTCAGCCCCGGTGGTTGATAGTAACAATCGACTTCTCGGGCGCATAACCATCGATGACGTGGTCGATGTGATGCGTGAGGATGCGGACGAGTCCTTCCTGGGCATGGCCGGGGTGCAGAAAGATGAAGACATGTTTGCCCCGGTATTACGCAGCGCACGGCGTCGAAACATCTGGCTGGGGGTAAACCTGGTCACCGCCTTCGCCGCCTCATTCGTGATCGGCCTGTTTGATCGCGCCCTGGAAGAGCTAGTGGCGTTGGCGATCCTGATGCCAATCGTCGCCAGCATGGGTGGCAATGCGGGCAATCAGACCCTGGCACTGATTATTCGTGGCATCGCACTAGAACAGATCAACCGCCATAACGCCCGCTCACTATTACGTAAAGAACTTAGGGTCGGGCTCATCAACGGCATTGTCTGGGCCTCTGTAGTCTCCCTGCTGTCGACCCTCTGGTTTGGCAATCCGGGACTTGGCGCTGTGATTGGCGCAGCAATGATCATCAACATGATGCTCGCCGCCGCCGCCGGCTTTCTGGTGCCGATGACCCTAAAGCGGCTGAACATCGATCCAGCAATCGCCAGCACCGTGTTGCTGACATCGATCACCGATATCATGGGGTTTTTTGTGTTCCTTGGTCTGGCAACACTTTATCTAATATAGCCACTTGGGGTAATCACACCATCGGCCCGGGATGTTAAGTTGTTGTCGCTTCACCAGACAGCAGTGCCAATCAAGCCGCGATCAACTCAGCCCTAGCTGCCGGTTAGTCCTCTACTAGCTACCAGCATGCAAAAGCAGCAACGTAACTCTCTTATGTGAAATTGCTAGTCAGGTGACGGTCATGCTTTCTCCACTGCTTCAGCCTTCATAAGGCTGGCTAACTCACCGCCGCGCGCAGCCACTAGTACAGATAGACCAATAACTTTCCTACGGGCAAAAAAAAGCGCCGGCAATTGCCGGCGCTTAAGTCACTCATTGTGAAACATGGGTTTACCGATTAGAGGCAAACTCAGGATAGGCTTCCAGCCCACATTCCACCAGATCTACGCCGGCGTACTCTTCTTCTTCAGTGACCCGAATACCCATAACAGCTTTCAGAATTGCCCAGACAATGGCCGATGCCACGAAGGTCCAGACAAAAATCGTCGCGATGCCAACCAGCTGCCCGGTAAGCGTTGCACTGTCGTTAGTGGATAGCAGCACGGCCAACAGGCCCCAGATGCCAACCACACCATGAACCGAAATGGCACCAACTGGATCATCAATCTTGACTCGGTCAAGCGCAATAATGGAGAACACCACCAACACACCACCGATCGCACCGACAACACTTGCCATACCCGGGGTCTGTGCAAGCGGTTCAGCGGTAATCGCTACCAAACCTGCCAGAGCCCCATTCAGAGCCATGGTCAAATCGGCTTTGCCGAACAACAAGCGAGCGGTAATCAATGCAGACACCACGCCAGCTGCCGCCGCTGCATTGGTGTTTACAAACACCAGAGCAACCGCGTTGGCATTCTCAACGCTAGTAAGCGCTAACTGAGAACCGCCATTAAAGCCGAACCAGCCAAGCCAAAGGATAAAAGTACCCAGGGTTGCTAGCGGTAAGTTGGCACCGGGAATAGCGTTAATTTCGCCATTGGGACCATATTTACCCTTACGAGCACCCAGCAACCAGACACCCGCCAGCGCAGCAGAAGCACCACACAGATGAACCACACCGGAACCTGCAAAATCCTGGAAGCCGAAGTCCGCGTCCAGAAAACCGCCGCCCCATTTCCAGTAGCCCTGTAGTGGATAGATGAAACCAGTCATCACCACCGAAAACACCAGGAAGGTCCAGAGTTTCATGCGTTCGGCCACCGCACCGGAGACAATCGACATAGCAGTAGCAACAAACACTACCTGGAAGAAAAAGTCAGACATATTTGAGTAGTAGGTATCGCCTTCGCTAGCCAGCACATCAGCGGTAGCGTGATCAGCACCCAACAGAAAACTCATACCAGGCCAGTAACCACTCACTGCTTCAGCTGGATACATAATGTTGTATCCCATCAGCATGTACATGATGCTAGCAATCGCATAGAGCGCGATATTCTTAGTCAAAATCTCAGTGGTGTTTTTTGCCCGAACCAATCCAGCTTCGAGCATTGCAAAACCGGCAGCCATCCACATAACTAAGGCGCCGGACATAAGGAAATAGAAAGTATCGAGCGCATAGCTCAACTCAATCACAGCTTCCATGAAAACCTCCCAACAATTGAATTTTGGTCATCGCCGCAAACGGCGAGCCAATTTTTAAAGTGCTTCTGCACCAGTTTCGCCGGTACGGATACGGATCACCTGGCCCAGTTCATAAACAAAAATTTTGCCGTCACCGATTTTGCTGGTGTTAGCGGCGGTACCGATGGCATCGAGCACAGCATCGAGCTGCGCATCATCAACTGCCACTTCGATTTTCACCTTGGGTAAAAAATCGACCACATATTCGGCACCACGATAAAGCTCGGTATGACCCTTCTGACGGCCAAATCCTTTGACCTCAGTGACTGTTACACCTTGTACACCCACACCGGACAGTGCTTCCCGCACATCGTCGAGCTTGAAAGGTTTAATAATTGCACACACCATCTTCATGAGCAGGTACTCCTCTTGGAACTACAACGTTTTAAAAACTGTTGGTGGGCCATCCGCAGATGGCCCACCAGAACCAATTTGAAGCCCAAATGGGCTTAAACAGGCTTTAGAGACTTTTTGATACGGTGAAAACCACACGTGAATCGGTGAGATTGTCACTACCAAATGTTTCTGCATCGCTATCAGAGCTGTGCCAGGTCAGATCCAGACCCAAATTTGCCATTTCGCCGGAAATGCCAACGCTGTAGTGATCGTAGTTCTGGGCGTCGTCCATATCCTGGATGCCATAACCCAATGCAATGGAGTAATCACCAACTGGGATATCTGCACCGAAAGAGTAGTATTCGGCGTTATCAAGACCGAAAAAATCACTACTTACAGCGATGCCGGCACTGACTGCCACAACACCAAAATCGTAGCCTACAGAACCGTAAACTTCGTTAGTGTTGTTGTCAACAAAGTTGGTGCCAGGGTAGTTGTAACGCAGAAAACCAACGTCATAAGAGAAGTTATCTGAACCACCGGCAAAACCAAAGTAGGTATCGATTTCGACATTAGCACCGCTGAAAAAAGCGCTGTCTACATTAGAAGCCCAAACGCCAGCATAAAAACCGCTTTCGTGGCTGTAATCAAAACCACCGGAAATGGCAGGAGTGCTATCAGTTTGTGAAACACCACGGAACATGTAGTCGCTGGACAGCGCTACGTTACCGGTGATTTCGGCCTGTGCGCCTGAGG
>JAESTY010000291.1 GCA_016763355.1 Immundisolibacteraceae bacterium | reverse complement strand
CCAGGAAGCGTTTGGTTGTCAGCAGTAAATGGCCAGCAAACAGCAGACTCGCTGCGGTGCCGGTTTGCAGCCAAACTGACTGGCCGGTTAGTAGTACATAGTTAGCGGCCACTAGAATCACTAACAGTAACAGCGATGTCCCAGCAGCAAAGCCGGCTGATAACCTTGGTACCAAAAACATAAGATAAAGGGTAATGACTATCAACAAGCCAAGTTCAGCGCTAGTCACCCAGGCCGGGCGGACATAAAAATCTTCGTTAAGAATACTGGTAATAAAATGGGCCAGCAGACTGACCGGATGTTCGCCTTTAGATATCGGCGTAATGGTTGTGGTGCCCAATCCAGCTGCTGTAGGGCCAATTAATACGATTTTATTCTTAAATTTATCAACCGAAATCGTACCGTCATAAACATCAGCAAACGAATAGGTCGCAAATGCCTGCTGAAGCACGCCAGTGGAACGATCCAGGTAAAACCCGGAACGCATCCTCAGATTGTCGTCAGTCAGAATATTGAGCCGCCCCAGAGAGACTCCCTCACCGAGAGTAATCTGTACATCCTCCATGGTCAGATTGAGACTATGCGCGGCGATCATCAGTGATAGTGATGGGAAATAATTATCGTAGTAATTGGCAACTAGCAGATCGCTGCGAACCCCCCCATCCTGATCCTGATCAAGCGAAAGGTGGCCCAGACCCACCGCTGTGCCGGCATAAAAATCTAGCGGCCAAAGCACCTTGTCAGCTAAACGACCTGGCCCAGCGTCCGCATTGGTTTGAACCTTGCTGATCAGGCTATCAATTGAAAAATCGGGCAATTCTGAACCAGGTCGACCAATCGGTGGCTTATCCGGTAGGCTAAAAAGCATCGGCAATACGACATTTTCGGCTGCGCCAATCGCGTCTACTAGCGCTGCATCAGCGTCCAGCTCTAGATAGGCCATACCCAGGGTCTGTTCAAACTGGCTGGAAAAATCGTTCTCATTTTGATCCAAACCCGCATTTCGGTAGATATCCTCAAGCTGCTCCACATATTTCATACCTGGATCAATTTGTGGCTCACTATAAAACACGGTCAGCCCAATTACCTTAGCCTCAGAGAGCCTGGCAACCAGGTCAGCAACCACGTTTCGTGACCAGGGCCAGCGGCCCAGGCGCTCTATACTGGCATCGTCGATAGCAATAATCGCCAGGTCGCGGCTGGTTTTGAGATCACGTTCTGTACCCCGAACCCCTCGATCGTAAAGGTCCTGTTCAATCGCTTCAGTAGGGCCAAACTGCGAAAACTTAAATAGCAAAAACAGCAACCCAATCAACAGGGCCACGAACCAGTCAGTTTTCCAAATCGGCGTTGATCGTTTCAAAATAATTACCCTAGATGGTTTGCGCTATCGCTGAAATACGATACAAAGGTTTCAGTCGCTGTTGTTAGATGCCTACAGCAGATAGAAGCCGGTGTTTATTTCAACACGGATCTGAACCCGCAGACAGTCAGTATAGAATAACCGGGTTTCGTCACTATATATAAGCCAGATCAACCAAAATCAGTCCATCGAATTCAGGCCGGTATCAATCATCACTTTTACAAGCAACCCTCTCAATAAAACTACAACTGCCGACATGCCCCCATTTAGCGGATCATCCTCAACCCAGCAGGGCCAAACAAAGCCCCGACCGAACTATCTGCTGATGTTGATTTTCGCCTTATCTGCGTTGTTACCACTTACGCCAGCTATGAGCCAACCGGCCTATGTAATCGACTCTCTATGGCTCGGCGTAAAACAAAACCGAAACGACAATGCCGCAACCGTCAAAATCATCCATAGCGGCGAACAGATTGATCTAATAAGGGTTATTAATGGTCAAGCCAACATTAAAACCAGCGATGGCACTCGGGGCTGGATTGACGCTAGCTATCTAACAGAGCAAGCACCCATTGCGACCCAGCTGGAGCTGGCTCAACAATCGATCATTAAAAACCTGGCGCTGGTCATCGAATTGGAAAAACAGACCCAGATTATTGAAGAAGCGAGTCGACCTTTTAATCCTGAGACTAGAAAACTGCAACAGAATTTGCTGTTATTCGGCAGCTGCGCCATTATTGGCGGACTCAGTTTTTGGGCCGGCGTTATGTGGCACCGTCATCGAGTGCAACGACGTCTGGGCGGGTTACTTCCCTAAATCTGCACGCGAGTTTAGTCAGATCTCAATCTCGTCGGCTATACCTATTGATGACTCTGGACTGATCGTTCACAAACAGAGCATCGGTGAGATAAATACAGCAAAAGACCTGGCTACTACGGGCCTAAATACCGGGGAGACACTCCTGTGAACAAGCAGAAAAATTTCATTTCTCAGCTATCTGTAATGATTGCGCTGTTAGCTGCCGCTAATTTCTCGGTAAGTGCTGACACCCTATACCGCTGGGTCGATGAACAGGGGCGAGTTACTTTCCAGGACTCGCCACCGATCAAACAGGAATTTAGTAAGCAGGAACTAAAATCTGCGAGTGGCAAAATCGAACAGCTGCAGGCACAACCCATCGACATCACCTTGTTTGCGATCGAAGCTTGCAAAGCCTGTGACCTGGCTCGCCAGGATTTAACTGATCGAGGCTTACGTTTTATTGAAATAAACCCGCAAACCAATGATGACGCAGGCCGCTCCTTGCTGAATCGCTTTGGAAAAGTCCAGGTGCCCCTGTTTTACATCGGTGAAACAGTGGTAAAAGGTTACGAACCTGTCTGGCTAGACTCAGAATTAGAAAAAGCCGGCTTGGGCACGGTAAAAGAATTAGCCAGTGACTAAATAACTTTTTAGCTTTTAGTTGCTCTTTAACTAACTATCATCCATACCCAGATCACGGATTTTTCGGGTAATGGTATTACGGCCCCAACCCAGCAACACTGCCGCTTCCTGCCGTCGTCCGCCGGTACGCTCTAAGGCAACTGAAATCAAGGCCCTCTCAAATTCTGGCAAGGCTTGTTCCATTAATCCTACCGCCCCTAAAGCCAGTTTTTTACCTGCCCACCGGCGCAATGAAACCTGCCAGTCAACTTCCGTTTCATTACTGGAATGCTGCAATACCTCGGGCGGCAGATCTTCCACCTGAACCTGAAAACTAGGGGTCATTACAGTCAACCAGCGAGCCACATTTTCCAATTGACGAACGTTACCCGGCCATTCAAAACCCTGCAAGATCTGCATCGCATCCGCATTAATACTCTTACGCTCCGTATCCAACTCTTCGGAAGCCCGCGATAGAAAATGTTCAAACAGCGCCGGGATGTCCTCTGCTCTTTCATTTAATGACGGCACCCGAACCCGCACCACATTGAGTCGATGAAACAGGTCTTCACGAAACGCTCCGGCCCCCACTTCTTTTTCAAGGTCTTTATGGGTGGCTGCAATGACTCGGACATTGACCCGAATCGGCGCGTGCCCCCCGACTCGATAAAACTCACCTTCCGCTAGAACCCGTAACAAGCGGGTCTGTAGTTCTGCGGGCATATCGCCAATTTCATCCAGAAACAGAGTGCCCTGATCTGCCTGTTGAAAACGACCTTCACGTGTCGACTGTGCGCCGGTGAAAGCTCCCTTCTCATGCCCGAATAACTCAGACTCGAGTAATTCTCGGGTAATTGCCGCCATGTTCAACGCGATAAATGGACCGTCAGCGCGCGGGCTATGGCGATGCAATGCACTGGCTATCAGTTCTTTTCCCGTCCCTGATTGCCCTGTAATTAATACGTTGATACTGGACTTGGATAAGCGACCAATGGCTCGAAAAACTTCCTGCATCGGCGGCGCCGCACCGATAATTTCGGCTGTTGACTGAACCTCTGATGCCGCCGGGTTGTCGGCACGACTCTGACTAACAGCTCTTTCGACAAGTGAAATCGCATCGTCTACATCAAATGGTTTCGGTAGATATTCAAAAGCACCACTTTGAAAAGCTGAAACAGCACTATCAAGATCGGCGTGGGCCGTAGTGATAATGACCGGGACATCTGGCGCAACCTTATTCAGGTGACGTAATAATTCAAAGCCATCCATACCTGGCATTCGAATATCGGTGATGATCGCTCGTGGGGTTTCCTTCTCAATCGCTGTGACCACTTCCAGACCCGATTCAAATTCGAGGCAGTCAATATTGGCACCATTTAGGGCTTTCGCTAACACCCACCGAATTGACCGATCATCATCGACAATCCAAACCTGAATTACAGCCTTCATATCTACTCGCTGACGATCGTTAAATAAACAGAAAACACGGTATGGCCTGGTTCGCTGGTGAAGTTCACTAACCCGCCTTGTTGATTGAACAGGGACTGTGCGATCGGCAAACCTAAACCTGATCCATTCGCCCGACCGGTAATTAACGGATAAAAAATTTGCTGCTGTAGCTCTGCCGGAACACCAGGACCATCATCGATCACGTCGACCTGAGCCACGAGCCGGTGACGCTTGGTGCCAATGGTCATATTCCGTCTGACTCGGGTCTTAAGCGTAATTCGCCCACTTTGACCGGATTCGATCAATGCCTGTTGACCATTTCGAACAATGTTTAAAAAGCCCTGAATCAAGAGTTCTGCATCGCCCTGAATCTCGGGAATACTCGGGTCATAATCAGTCTTTAACTGAATAGAAGCCGGCAGTTCTACTGCTACCAGTGCATAGACTCTTTCTAGTACTTCATGGACATTTACTTTCGAAATTTCTGCTGGAATATTCGGCGTCAACATCCGGTTGACCAAATTGGCCAATCGATCTGCCTCCGCCAGAATTACCGCGGTATATTCACGTAAATCTTCACTGGCAAGCTGTCTGTCGAGCAATTGCGCCGCACCGCGCAGTCCGCCCAAAGGGTTTCTAACTTCATGTGCAAAACCTCGCAACATATCATCACTTATTTGTCGAAGAGCACGCATTTCAGCATCGCGCATCACGGTTCTAGGTGCGTCAAAAGCATTAAGTTCAATCAACAACCGCTGAGAGTCTTCGGTCGCAACCGGGGTTACCGCGCAGGTACATTTACGCGAAAGGCCATTGTGATTGATGACCGCTACGTCATGCTGGGAAAGGGGTTGCTGATCGATTAAGGCCGTATTCAACATGGATAAATAATCACCCACATTTAGCCAGGCACGGCCCAAGGGCATTCCAGCTAACTGATTAGCACTGATGCCAAAAAGACTTTCTGCTGAGGTGTTAAGTTCTAGCACCGTTAAGTCTTCGCCCAGAAGCACAACAGCACTTTGCATCAGGTCAATATAACTAGTGGTACCGCTCAGCAACGCCGGTTCAGCAACAAATGTGCTGGCCTCAAGCTTACCCTCCTGCCTTCGGGCGGGCGATGTTGCGCTGAACGTAGATAGTGATGGATTCACTTTGTTTGATCCTGTCTCCATCCGCCGAGCGTAGCTCCAGCTGAAGCGTATGCGCTCCTCGCTCAAGTACTGGCAAATTAAATGTAGTCAACCGACCGGGCTCTGTGTGGACAGCACCATCGACTAACAAAACCAATTGATCCCCACGTCGCAAACCTGGTTCAACCTCCCCAGTTACAAGAATCGACAGAGCCGCTTCGTTACGGAAACTGGATTCAGCTAGCGGCGACTTTATCAATAAGCTGGCATAGGAAAACTTACCCACGGAAGCACCCCAGGTGGTATTTTTTACCGCTCTAACTGACGGCAGAATCATCGGCTCTTCTACAACCACAGGCTCAGCGCCTAGACGTGATTCGTCCGAGAATTCGACACTGCCATCTGGATGCTGCCAGCGGTAAACCGTGACCGCTTTCTCGGCAACGGCAGTGTTAACGATCAAGGTTCCGACAACACAGCTCATCAGCAACATCCTGTTGAAACGGGAATCTGGGAATCTGGACCTGCTTACACTGTGCATAACCTTTACCTAAAAGTTCGTGGGGCGCCCCAAACGAGGCACCCCCACGATAGCCCGTTAGCAGCTGTAATACATATCAAATTCAACTGGGTCAGTGGTCTGACGTAGACGGGTTACCTCTTCCAT
>JAESTY010000290.1 GCA_016763355.1 Immundisolibacteraceae bacterium | reverse complement strand
GGACCGAGCAGATAGCCAAGACCATTACCAGCCATGACCAGTCCCAAAACAATACCGGTTGCGGCCGGCACATAAGCTGCGCTGGGTGCCTGGGCGTAGATACATGGGGGTACGCTGCCGGCAACCAGGCCGTAGATAACCAGCAGTCCCAGGGCGGGAAGCCCGGTGTGGGCGAATATCACCAAACAGGGAATTAAACCGGCGACGATGACCAAACAGGTACCCATCACCAGATTAGGTGCGGCACCACGATGCATGATGACGCTGCCGAGCAGTCCACCGACGCCGGCCATGATCAGTACTACCGATGTGACTAAAGTTGATCGGGTAACGGTTAAACCTATCTCCTGCACCAGATAGGTGGGAGCAAACAGCAGCACCGCATAGAGCTGTATGGTGAAGAAGACAAAAGTAAGACCTAGCAACCAGGGTTTTAGATGGGATAACGCTAGTCGCAGATCAACTGATGGTGATGGACTCGATTTTTCCGGCGGTGGTACTCGCGTTAATAATGCTAATGCAATCAACGCGGCGACGGCACTGAATAGCCAGAGTGCTTGCCAGCCTGCTATTTCTAGTAGTTTGGGTGCAGCGAGCATAATGGCCACACCCCCAGCGGGTAACCAGGTTGACCAGATACCCAGCACCAGACGGCTATTTTGCGGGCTGGCCAGTCCGGCCATGAGCGTGGGAGCTGAAACCACCACCAGCACATAACCGATGCCTTCAACCAGGCGACCGATAAACAGTGTTGCCGGACCAACCGCGAACAGGGTTGCGATGCTGGCAAGTGCCAATGCCAATAACCCCAGTCCCGCCAGTTTTCGAGCACCGAAGCGGGCGACCCAATGGCCGGTAAACACCCCCAGAGCCACGGTCATCAGGGTGAAGATAGAGGTTATCCAGGCGACTTCGGACAAACCGATGTCAAAACCCGCCCGCAGATCGAGTGCTGCGGGACTCACTTTAAGCAGCGCGGTGGCTGCCACCGCACCGGCAAAGTAAACGATGGCGATATTGCGCCAATCGGTCGGCTGCGAATCGGCACTCATGAACCGATCCGCAGCCGGGTCACGATCATCCTTTCAGGTATTCCTTATATTCCGGCACACCTTCATCAAGTTGCACGCCCAGGCTGTTTAACGCCATGGAGAGCATGTTGTACTGGCCGACGGTAAAGATCAGATCCATCACCTGTTTGTTGTCGTATTTTTTCATCAGCTGAGCCCAGGTGGCATCGCTGATGAAGGCGTCGTTATGTAGTTCATCAACGGCGGTCATGACCGCACGCATGTGGTCGTCCCAGAGGGGATCACCGGCACCTTTGGACACGGCTACAACCTGTTCTTTGGTGACACCGGCTTTTTTTGACAACAGAATGTGCTGGCCAAATTCATAGCCGGACTGACAGAGTCAGCCGATGCGCAGGATCACCATCTCCCGCTCTTTCGGCGGCAAGGTGTTGGAGTCATCAAACAGTAGATGGGTGGAAAACCCCATCCAGGCCGAACAGAGCGCCGGGTGGTTGGCCAGGGCTTTAAGCAGGTTAAAGACATTGTCACTATCGCTGAGGCTGGCCTGCAGCTCGGCGGTGTCGCGGGCCATGGCTTCGGCCTGCTCGGGGGTCCATTCGCTCGGGTTCAGGCAGGGTACTCTCGGTTCTGTTAAACGCATGTTGCTCTCCTCAGGTTTGGTTTGTTATAGGTTGCATATTTCTATTGCGATGTTTCTGATTGGCAGTCTAAGAGTACCTCTAATCAGACCGGATTATTCACACTTTTGGACCGGTTCGATATGGAACGAACTTCATCTGGACAACCCGCTTATACCTTGGCTGGGCTAGCGGTCGCCTCAGTTGAAATTTTCAAAACTCGTTACCTGAGAAAAAACTCACCGATCATTCATTTCATCACGTGACAATTTATGGCCGGTGCGAAGCTTGCCCTGAAGTTCGCGCATCACGGCTGCTGCCTCAGCAGCTTGCTGCTCACGGTTAACATAATCACTTAGCCAGCGACGGAATTGCGCATTTAGGGTGGTTCGTTCGGCGGCGGCACGTCGATGGGCCGCTGCCAGGAGGTTTTCATCCGCACTTAGGGTGATTTTATTCATAGTCCATCAAACTCATTCAGCCTCGGGATTCACCCTTGTATTGGCCGCATCTTCCATTAGTTCCAGCAGGGTATTGATGTCCGCGTCGCGGCCACGCACGTTAAGGGCGCTCTGGAATATCTCCTTCACCACGTTGGCCAGGTGCATGGGGGTGTCGCTGTCTTCGCCCAGTTTGGTGGCCAGGGCGACGTCCTTGTGCATCAGCCCCAGAGTGAAACCCTGTATGGGTTTGCCGCTGAGAATGTATTGCGGAAAGGTCACCTCGGTGGTGTAACTTCTGCCGGAGCTTTTTTGCAGAATATCTACACAGACCGCCGGATCAAGGCCATTTTTGACCCCCAGGGTTACGGCCTCAAACGCCATCGCCCGATTACAGGCGGCGATAACATTATTAACCAGCTTCATGGTGTGGCCGGTGCCAACATCGCCGGTGTGAAAGATATTGGGGCTGACGGCATCGAGCACTGTTCGGGCTTTGAGATAGTGCGCTTCTGGCCCGCCAATCATGATGGCCAGGGTGCCGCGCTCGGCCCCGATCGGGCCGCCGCTGACCGGTGCGTCGATCATGTCGATACCCCGCTCCGCGAGTTCTGCGGCCATCTCTTTAGTCTCCACCGGATCACCGGTGGTCATATCGACTACCAGGCTACCTTTGGCCAGATGTTCGGCCAATCCGCCCGATTCAAAAATAACCTGGCGGACCTGTTTTGAGGTTGGCAGGCAGATAAACACATGGTCACAGTTCTGGCCAATTTCCGCCAGGCTTGCTGCGCTGGTAGCGCCCTCTTTTACAAACGCCTGCACCGCTTCCGGCCGGGCATCAAAAACCTGCATCGAATGCTGCAGCAGTATCCGCCGGGCAATTGCCCCACCCATGTTGCCAAGCCCTACATAGCCTGTACTCATTGTTTATTCCTTATTAATCGGTGTTAGCGAAACGCCGGCATGACCTGCTCAGAGAAGAGTTTGAGCATTTTTTTTACTTTCTCGGTGCCGTAGTAGGGAGGGTAATGCAACAACAACG
>JAESTY010000289.1 GCA_016763355.1 Immundisolibacteraceae bacterium | reverse complement strand
GCTGCAATTCAGGTTTGGTTCTGGTTTGGTTCTGGTTTGGTTCTGGTTTGGTTCTGGTTTGGTTCTGGATTGGCTTTGGTTCGGTTTTGGCCTACCGGTGACCGACCAACAAGGCTCGCATTTTTGTGTCGTCCTTGCTGCCTCGACAAGCTAAAATCCCCGCTTTTCCTCCCTTCGCTACTCTGGATGTTTTGTTGAAAAATCGCATTGCCCAATTACTCGCTAACGCCACCGACAAACTCCATCAGGATGGGGTGCTGCCAGAACCGATTGATAGCAGCAGTATTACCATCGAGCGAGCGCGGGATAACAGCCATGGCGATTTTGCCAGTAACCTGGCAATGGCACTGGCTAAAAAGGCCAAGCGCAAACCAAGAGATTTGGCGGAAGCGCTGGTGGCAGCGCTGGCAGAAGATGAAGCGATTGAGAAAGTAGAGATTGCCGGACCCGGCTTCATTAATTTTTTTCTCAAGTTGGCCAGCCTTAATCAGGTTATCGGCAAGGTGCTTTCAGCTGGCAGTGAATATGGCCGCAGCAATACCGGCAAGGGCCAGAGAATTCTGCTCGAGTATGTCTCTGCTAATCCCACCGGCCCGCTACACGTCGGCCATGGTCGCGGCGCGGCCTATGGCTCTGCGCTAGCCAAACTACTGGGCTTCGCCGGTTATCAGGTCGAGCAGGAGTATTACGTTAATGATGCGGGCCGGCAAATGGATATTCTGGCCACCAGCATCTGGCTGCGATATCTGGAAGCAGGTGGCGCAGAACTGACCTTTCCTCGTGCCGGCTACAAGGGTGACTATATCCGTGACCTGGCAGCTCAATTGCGCCAGCAACACGGTGATCAGTTTGACCACAGTAGCGCTGTGGTATTCGCCGACCAGCCCGAAGATGAAGCGCATTCGGATAATGACTCCGAAAACCCCAGCGGCGATAAAGAGGCTCATATTGATGGTTTGATAGGCCGCGCCAAACAGCTGCTACAAGAAAATTACGCCACGGTTCATGCCCACGGCAAAGATGTGATTGTGGCTGATATTCGCCAGGACCTTAGCGAATTCAAGGTCGAGTACACCACCTGGTTCGAAGAAAGTAGTCTGGTGATCAGTGGCGCTGTGAAACGGGCTTTTGATCAGCTCAACGATGCGGGTCACCTCTATCAGCGCGATGGCGCCTGGTGGTTTCGCTCCACTACTTTTGGTGACCAGAAAGATCGCGTGGTGATTCGAGAAAATGGCGAACCTACCTATTTCGCTACCGATATCGCCTACCACTTACAGAAACTAGAACGGGGCTTTGATCAGCTCACCGATATCTGGGGTTCCGACCATCACGGCTATGTGCCACGGGTCAAAGCGGCAATCAGCGCGTTGAACCAGGACCCAGATCGACTCGAGGTTTTGCTGGTTCAGTTTGCGGTGCTCTACCGGGGTGACCAGAAAATGTCCATGTCTACCCGCAGCGGCGAGTTCGTTACCTTGAGAGAACTGCGTAATGAAGTTGGTATTGACGCCACCCGGTTTTTCTACCTGATGCACAAGTCCGATCAACACATGGAATTTGACCTGGAGCTGGCTAAATCGAATTCCAATGACAACCCTGTGTTTTACGTGCAGTACGCCCATGCGCGGATCTGCAGCGTGCTCAGACAATTGGCAGACTCAGATCGCAAACTCGACTCAGTCAGTAGTAATTACGAATTGTTAGTCGAGCCACAGGAGCAGAATTTAATCGCGTTGCTAGATCGTTTTCCAGAATTGATCGAAAACGCCGCTCGCAAGCATGAACCACACACCTTGACCTATTACCTGCGTGAGCTGGCGAACGGTCTCCACAGCTATTACAACGCCCACCAGTTTCTGGTGGATGATGAAGTGCTCTGCTGCAGCCGAATCGAGCTGATTCGGGCCGTGCAAACTCTGCTGGTTTCAGGACTCGACCTGCTTGCGGTCGGTGCACCGGAATCCATGTGAGCGAATTAGTGCTAGCCGATGCGTGATTATAAGAAACCAACCAGCCCACCGAAAAAGCGCCAGCCGCCTGGCCAGACGACCACGAAACCAGGACGGGCTTTTTTGGCGGGTGCTATCGCCGGCATAGCAGTAACCCTGCTAGTACAGAACTGGTCACTGATTCGCGGCTATTTACCCATTGCCGCCATCCCAACTGCTGCGGTAGAACAGGATGAAAGCCAGCCCCCAACAGAGGTCGAATTCGAGTTTTATACCCGATTGCCGCAAATGGAAGTCCCGATTGACACCATTCAGGAGGAGCAACGGGACCAGGCTGATAACAAGCATTATCAATACATGCTCCAGGTCGGGTCGTTTAATCGACGCAGTGATGCGGAGCGCATGAAGGCTCAGTTGGCCCTACTAGGGCAGGTTGCCCATATTCAGGATGTAACCATCAAGCAGAAAAGCATGCATCGGGTGCGGCTGGGGCCGTTTAAAAGCAGCCGTAAATTAAACACCATTAAAGCCCGGTTGACTGCCGAAGATATTCCCACCATGGCACTTAAAATCCGCATCCCGGATTAATCCATAAAAATAGTTAGCGTGCTACCCTGAAAACCTGGCTTCGCGCCGGCTAAAATCGGTAAACCATCAATAAAAATAGTTTCAAACACCCCAGCCAACTCAACGGAAAATCAAATGCCCTTCGGCTTAGAAAAAATATCCCGTGAAATGTTGATCCGCCGTCACCTGGTGCCCACGTTAATTGGTCTAGCGATTACCGGGGTAATGACCTGGGCTGGAATTTACCAGATTCACGATATTCCTCTGTTAAGGGCAATAGAGTATGTCAGCTACGACATCAGACTCCGTCAATCACTGACCCATCAGGCCGATGAACGGGTCATCATCATCGATGTTGATGAAAAGAGCCTGGCAGAACAGGGACGCTGGCCCTGGCCTCGCCAGACCATGGCTAACCTGGTAGAAAAACTTGGCGCACTCGGTGCGCAGGTGATTGCGTTTGACGTAGTTTTTGCTGAGCCGGAGGAGCGCTCGGACCGACGTATTCTGACCGAATTATTGCGGGGTCCACTAAAGAACAATAGCCAGTTTGTGGCGACCGCCAAACAGAAAATGAACGACCTGGATGGTGACAAACAATTCGCCGCAGCGCTGGCAAACCACCCGGTGGTGATGGGGTTCTTTTTTGATGCTGGCACTGATGCCACCAGTATCGGCATGCTGCCCAACAACGGCGCAGACGCTAGCAGTTATATAGAGGCAGGCGTTCAGTTTGGAGCGCCCGCCGAATCCTATGGGGCTAATTTGGAGTTGCTGCAAGCTGCAGCGGCCAGCGGCGGCTTTTTTAATACTCGGCTAGATCCAGATGGGGTGCTCAGACGAGTGCCTCTGTTTACCCTATATGGCAAACAAATTTACCCGCTACTGAGCCTGGAAGCGGTTCGGCTCTATCTGGGTGAGCCTGGCTGGCAACTGGCAACTGACACCCTGTTCGGCAAAAAAACTCTCGACTATGTGATGTTGGGTGATCACCGCATCAACACTGACAGAATTGCCAATATGCTGATTCCCTATCGGGGCGGCTCACGCACCTTTAAATATATTTCAGCGACTGACGTACTCTCTGACAAACTGCCTGCCAATAGTCTGGCTGGCAAAATACTGTTTGTCGGCACATCGGCCAAGGGGCTGCTTGATCTACGGCCAACTCCGGTTGACACGATTTACCCCGGGGTAGAGGTCCATGCCACTATCGCCGATGCGATTTTAAATGGTGACATACGGGCTGAAACTCTCGAGAAAGACGGAATCGATCTGGTGCTACTAGCAGGGATTGGTATCGTGCTAAGTGTCTTATTAACCCTGATTACGCCCCTCTGGGCAATCATCGGCACCTTGATTGCCGCCTCAATCGTGGTCGCGATAAACCTCATCGCCTGGTCCAACGGTGTGGTACTCGGCCTAGCGACTCCCTTGATCACCATCATCATGATTCTTGGCGCCAACCTGGCCTATGGGTTTTTGTTCGAATCCCGCGACCGGCGCTTGCTACAGGCCATGTTTGGCCAGTATGTGCCCCCCGAACTGGTGGCAGAAATGAGCCAGGATGCGGATAGTTTTAATCTCGATGGTGAAAGCCGTTTGATGACGGTGCTGTTTGCGGATATTCGGAGTTTTACCAGTATCAGCGAGACCATGACCCCGAAACAGCTCAAGGATCTGTTGAACCGCTATTTCACGCCCATGACCAGCATTATTCATCACCAGCGGGGTACGATTGATAAATACGTCGGTGACATGATCATGGCCTTTTGGGGAGCGCCTCTTGATGATCCCAATCACGCTCGCAATGGGGTGATCGCTGCACTCGAAATGATCAGGAAAACCGAAGCCATGACCGATGAGTTCAGGGCGATCGGTTATCCCGATATCCGTATTGGCGTTGGCTTAAACACCGGACCCATGAACGTCGGCAACATGGGGTCAGAGTTCCGCATGGCATATACCGTGCTAGGCGACTCAGTCAATCTTGGTTCTCGACTGGAATCACTCACCAAGCAATACGGTGCCAATATCCTGGTTAGCGAAGATACCCGCCGCACCATCGACGACGTGGTGTTCATGGAAGTCGACCGGGTAGTGGTTAAAGGCCAGACCAGGCCGATTACTATTTTCGAGCCGCTCTGCCAAGATGAACAGCTGACTACTGAGCTACGTGACGAGCTTGTGCTCGCACAACGTGCGCTCAAGCTCTATCGAGCCAAAGATTGGGACAATGCCGAGATGCAGTACATCTCACTCATGCAACGCTTCCCAAACCGTAAGCTATATGAACTCTACGTGAAAGAACGCATTCCCTGGTTTCGGCAAAACCCACCCCCAGCCAAATGGGCCGGGGAGTTCATTCACACCAGTAAGTAACCTAACAAGCCCAGATTACTATGCTGATTTATCAAGCCCTCATCACCCGTGCAGCTTTAACCACCGCGGCCGCAAATTCTTTACCATTCTGGAAGCGGTCTTCGGGCAATTTATTAAGTCCGTAATTGATAATCGCCACAATTTCATCAGGCAAATCGGCCCGAGCATCGCGAATATCCTGGTGCTCTCCCTGAGCAATACTAAACATTAGAGTTGCCATGGAATCACCGGTAAATGGCCGTGATCCGGTAAGTAACTCAAACATCATCACCGTCAATGAAAAAAGATCCGAACGACCATCCACATGTTTACCCGCTAGCTGCTCT
>JAESTY010000288.1 GCA_016763355.1 Immundisolibacteraceae bacterium | reverse complement strand
TTAAAGTTTGAAGCTTCGCATTTAAAGTAGTTTTGTTATCTGTAGAAGTTAAACTAATGTTTCCTGCTGCTCCAGAAACTACAATGTTTGCTCCTACTGCCTGAGTTAAAGTTGTTTTGGCAATTTGTGTAATTGTACCTAAATCTGAGGTAATTGTATGATTATTTAAAATTAGTCCAGCTGTTGCTGTAATACCAATTGTTGAATCAGCAAGTAATGTATAAGTCGTTACATCTGTTGCTGCTGTGATTGATATAGTACCAGTATTTCCAGCTGATGTTGCGTCTAAACTTGAACCTGTATTCATTAATACATCAGATGAAGCATTAAAAGTTATTGCTCCAGCGTTTGATGTGATTGATGTATTTGCAGCTAATACAATATCATTCGATGCTGTATAACTTATAGCTCCTGTATTTGAAGATACATTTGTATTTTGAGTAATGTCTCCACTACTTGCGTTTAGAGTAATCGTTGCAGTAGCTGTAGCTTGTATTGCTAAGTTATCTGAATCAGAACCTTCATTTAAAGTAATTGATGTTGCTCTAAAATCAATATTACCAGTTGATGTTGTTACATCTGTTTGAGATATACTTGGAGTGTTTGCAGAAGTTTCTAATGACTGATCAAGTTTTACTCTATTAACTACAGTTGTAATATTAGATATTATTAAAGCATCTGTTTCATTAATATATGTTCCACCAGCTCCTGAAATTGTAGATAAAGTAACAATACTTGTATCTATTAAATTTCCTGAGGTACCAATAGCATTTGTAGCTTGAATAATTAATCCACCAGCAATGATATCTGTTAAAGTATCTCCACCATCAATGATTGAACCTTCTGCTACTAAAGATACATGTCCAAAAGTTGCACCACTCGTTAGTATTCCACCAAGAGTAATATTTGTTTTTGCTTTATATGAAACATCCTTACCAATAGTTTGAGTAAGACTTGAATCAGTCATTACAATAGCACCAGTAAGAGCTTCAACATCAATTGTTCCTGTTGAAGATGTTGTAATGTTTTGAGATTGGTTTACTGTTCTATTAGCAATAATAGATACAGAACCTGTTCCTGCATTTAATGACGCATTTAATGATATATCTGTTACAGTCGATTTTAATAAGACATGTCCTGTTCCATTTGCAGAAATTCCGCTAGTATCATTTCCACCATTCACTGTTATGTCTGTTGCTGTAATAATGATATGGCCATTTGACAATGTTGTTAAATCTTCTTGAGAAGATCCATCTGTTTTTGCAGATGAAGTCGCGTCCGTTGCTACTCTATTTACAGACAAACTATTAATCTTAGTTATAATTAAAGCATCTGTTTCAATCAAATACATTGACCCTGATGATGATTTAGCAGACAAGTTTGTCACAGTTGTTTCAATACCATTTGTACTTGAACCAATCTCTGAACTTGCATTTAATCTTAGATTTGTTCCTAAGATATCTACATCACTATCTCCACCATCTAAAATTGAGCCATTTGCTTTGATTGTTACGTCTGATGTTCCTGCATTGATAGTTGCAATTGTTACATTACCACTCAATGCTTCATATCTAATATTTGCATTACCAAGAGCTTTAGCAAAAGACCCATTCGTCATTGTAATATTATTTGAAGCTAAAACATCAATTGTTTTTAAGTTTGCATCTGTTTGAATATTTCCACTAGCTGTTTGAATTACATCTTTTGATGAATTTATACTAATGTTTCCAGCTGATGATTGTACTCTTGCATTAATTGTTAAATCTGATGTGCCTGATGTTTTAAGTAAGATATTACCAGTAGCAGATATTGCGTCTGTATCTCCACCACCATTAATAATTAATACACCCGAAGTTGTTTGTACAACAATAGCTCCTGTAGAAACTACATCACTTTGAGCTGCGTCTATTTGAGCTACTAATGTTGTACCGTCTGTTGAAACTCTATTTACTGAAATGATAGATAAAGTATCTATTGTAAGTGCATTTGTTTCTGTAACAAATAAACCATCTGTTTTAACATTTGCGCTTAATTTAGCAATTGTTGTTTCCATATGATTTGCTGAAGTACCAAATCCACCTGTACCTGTTACTAAAACCCTAAGTTCATCAGCTGTAATATCTTGATCTGTAGTACCAGAGTCTGAAATATCTGTAGCTATTAAACTAACGTCTCCTGTTGTAGTTAATGCACCAAGAGTTAAACTTGTTCCAGCTAAGTATCTAATATTTCCAGAACCTGTATTTGTTGTGGCTCCATCACTCATTGATATTGAACCTGCTGTTGCTTCAATATCTATGGTTGAAGTTACAGTAGATACAATATCTCCGGAAGCTGCTTGAGTAATATTTGCTGAAGCAAGTAAGCTTAAGTGCCCTGCTCCTGCATCTATTTTGGAATTAACATCAATGTTTCCAGAAGTTGCATTTATAAAGATATGACCAGTGCCTGCTGCTGTAACTGATGTTGTTGCGTCAACGTTTCCACCGTTTAAGTCAATGTCTGTCGCAGTTAAAACAATTGCTCCATTACTCGATGTTGTTAAATCTTCTTGGATCTTATTTACAGTTGATGTTGTAGCTGTTGATGAAACTCTATTAATTGTTACAGATGCATTACTAACAATAATTGCATTTGTTTCTTTTATAAAGATTCCATCAGCTGCGGCTGATGCTGCTAATGTAGCTACTGTTATATCTAGTAAGTCTGAACCAGAAGCTATTCCTGATCCTGCTGTTAAGATTAAGTGATTAGCTAAGATATCTACATCGGTATCACCATCTGTAATATCTCTTACTGCTATTAAAACAGTGTTAGCCGTTCCTGAATCTATTAATTCAAGTATTATATCATGCCCTGCATCTAGTCTAATATCTCCATCATTTGCATTGATTGATGTAGTGTCTGCAGCTGTAATATCATATACAGCAAGTAAATCAATTGTCTTAGTCGTTGCTTGAGCAGAAATATTTCCACCAGCGCTTTGAATAATATTTCGACCTGCATTTAAACTTACGTTTTGAGATATTGATGTAGCTAGCGCTGCTAGCGTTATATCTGATGTTGCACCTACTGCTTTTATCAATAAATCATTCGTTGATGTGATTGCAC
>JAESTY010000287.1 GCA_016763355.1 Immundisolibacteraceae bacterium | reverse complement strand
TTTCAGGGCGGCCATAACGCCGGTCATACGGTGATCGTTGGGGATCGTAAAACTGTTCTGCATTTATTGCCATCGGGTATTTTGCGCGATCAGGTGCTTTGTGTGATTGGCAATGGTGTGGTGCTTTCGCCGGAAGCACTGTTGAGTGAAATTGCCGAAGTTGAGGCTCAGGGCGTCAAGGTATCTGAGCGTTTAAAGATAAGCCCGGCCTGTCAGCTGATCTTGCCTTACCACATTGCTCTGGACCAGGCTCGGGAAGACGCCAAAGGTGATGCGAAAATTGGTACTACCGGTCGGGGAATCGGTCCTGCCTACGAAGATAAAGTCGCCCGCCGGGGTATCCGGCTGGGTGATTTGCTCGATGTAGCGACCCTCGAGAAAAAACTCAAGGAAGCGTTGGATTTTCACAACTTTGTGCTGCAGGGCTATTTTAAGAAACCGGCGCTTGATTATCAGCAGATTCTCGACGATTTAATTAGTCAGTCGGAAACTATATTGCCGATGATCGCTGATGTGCCAGCCCTGTTGCAACAGCGCATGAAAGCGGGTGACTCGATCCTGTTTGAGGGCGCTCAGGGCAGTCTGCTTGATATTGATCATGGCACCTACCCCTACGTGACTTCGTCAAATACTGCCGCCGGTGCGGCTGGCCTGGGCACGGGTGTCGGCCCGTCAGACCTGGGGTATGTGCTAGGCATCACTAAAGCCTATACAACCCGAGTCGGTTCTGGCCCATTTCCAACCGAGCTGTTTGATGATGCGGGCAAGCACATGGCCCGGGTTGGAGATGAATTTGGTGCGACCACGGGCCGGGCGCGTCGCTGTGGCTGGTTTGATGCAGTGGCGATGCGTCGCGTACGCGATTTAAATGGTCTTGATGGACTTTGCATTACTAAACTTGATGTGCTTGATGGGCTCGATACGGTGAAGATCGCAATTGCCTATAAAGGTGCTGAGGAGCTTGGCGGTGCCGTGCTTGGCTCCGAGAATTATGAGCAGGTAGAGCCGGTTTATGAGGAGCTACCTGGCTGGCAGCAGAGTACCGCTGGCGTTACTGACTATGATCAATTGCCGGACAATGCCAAGGCCTATCTGGATCGCTTGTCTGAGCTAGTCGGCGCGGATATCGATATGATCTCTACCGGCCCAGAGCGTTCCGAAACCATTATTTTGAAACCACCGTTTACGGTGACGGATGATTAATTTAATTTAATTTGAAGAGTTGAAGAGTTGAAGAGTTGAAGATTAAGGTAAGGCCATCGGGTTAACCAGACCAGATGGCCTGCTCTTTAGCCCGACTGAACCAACTCATTTTTGTCGAACCAGTGAGTAAAATTTCAGCAGTTTGAGTTTAGAATTTTTGGTTACCGGATCTGGCAGATAATTCGTGAGGTTCGATTGCAGGTAGCAAGATCGAACCGAGATCTCTTTAAGGAAAAGTATCACCAACTTGCCTGTATTTCACACCGTTAACCCATCCAATATTGCGTTGGACCGGGTTTATGCTGTGATCTGTTAAGTTGGTGCCGAGAAGAGGACTTGAACCTCCACGGGGTTACCCCCACTGGCACCTGAAGCCAGCGCGTCTACCAATTCCGCCACCTCGGCTTTTCCTCCCCAACGGCTCACCGTTTGGGGGTGCGCAAGTTACTGTTTTAGGTTTCAACTGTCAATGAATCAAAGAGAAAAAAAACGTCGAAATAGCTCTCAACGTGGAGCAACTCAGTCGACCCAGCTAAGTAGTCGGCGTGAAATTGTTGAACTGCTGCTACTTAGTGGCAAACCACTCACCCTTGAAGAGATAGCTCGCAAACTGCGGTTGTCTGATCAGCAGACTCATAGCGGGCTTGGTGGCAGGTTGGCAGCGATGTCGCAGGATGGCCAAATTATTCTCGGTCGGCGGGGCCGATATGGTCTGGCGCAGAAGATGGACTTGGTCGCGGGTCGGGTTATTGGGCATCGCGATGGTTTTGGTTTTGTGACCAGTGATGAGCAGCAGGATGACCTTTATTTGTCACCTCGAGAAATGCGCAAGGTTTTTCACGGTGACCGGGTATTGGCCGCCACTATCAAAGTGGATCGTCGTGGTCGCCTGGAGGGTTCCATTGTTGAGGTGCTTGAGCGGGCGCATGAAACCATCGTAGGGCGTTATCAGCGTGACCAGGATGCCCACTTTGTTATTCCTGAGGACAGGCGGCTCAGCCAGGACGTATTACTCACAGGTGCGCCATCGATAACGGTAGATGATGGCGACATCGTGGTGGTCAGGATTACCCGCCAACCTCAGCGGCGCAGGCCTGCTACTGGTGAGATCGAAAAAGTGCTGGGCGGTGATTTAACCACTGAGCTCGAAATTGAACTGGTGCTGCGTAAATATGATATTCCGTTTGAGTGGGGTCCAGCGCTAGAGGATCAGGTCTCCCAATTGCCGGTAGAAGTCGATAATAAAACGATCAAAAATCGGGCTGATTTACGAGAACTGGCGCTAATTACTATTGATGGTGCCGATGCCCGAGATTTTGATGATGCGGTTTATTGCCAGCGCATAGATCATGGCTGGCGGGTCGCGGTAGCGATTGCTGACGTGGCTCACTATGTGACCCCAGAGGGTGCGATTGATGAGGAGGCCCGTAATCGAGGTACCTCGGTCTATTTTCCTGATCGAGTGGTACCGATGTTGCCAGAGGCCCTTTCAAACGGGCTCTGTTCGTTGCGCCCAGCGGTTGATCGGCTGGCGTTGGTTTGCTGGATTGACTTTGCTACCACTGGAGTCATAAACAACTATCGCTTCGAGCATGCAGTGATTCATTCTCATGCCCGGCTAACCTACGATCAGGCGTTTGCCTTCATTGATCAGGGGGCATCGTTGCCAGTTGATCAGCGTTGGCAGCAGCAAGTTGAACAGAATCTGCATTGTCTGGCAGAACTTCATGTAGCTCAGGCGGCAGCTAAAAAGTCTCGTGGCGCGCTAGCGTTTGAGACTAAAACGGTTCAACTTCAGGTGATGGACGACGGAGAAATTAATGTTGCGCCGGGCCAGCCCCGTAACCAGGCCCATCTAATTATTGAAGAGTGCATGGTGGCGGCAAACCGTTGTGCAGCAGAGTTTCTAGAGCATCAGGAGATACCAACGTTACATCGGGGTCATGATCAGCCCGATAGCGAGAAAATAGTGGCGCTAAGAAAACAGCTCGGTAGCCTGCAGTTGTCTTTGCCTGGGGCCGAGGTACCGTCTGCGGGTGAGATGAGTAGTCTGCTTGAAATTGCGCATCAGCGGCCAGACGCCCAGATGATCCAGATGATGGTGCTGCGAAGCCTGAAGCAGGCAAATTATTCACCAGCGCTTCGTGGCCATTACGGAATGGGGTTGGAGCACTATGCGCATTTCACTTCACCCATCAGGCGCTACCCTGATTTATTAGTCCATCGGGCCATAGGTCACTGCCTGCAGCGTAAAAATAAAACTCAATATCGTTATAGCCTCGAGCAGATGGTCGAGCTTGGGGAGATATGTTCCAGTGCTGAAAGACGGGCCGACGAGGCCACTCGCGACCTGGAAGCTGCCTACAAGTGTCGCTATATCAGTGGCCATATTGGTGAGGAGTTTGATGGCATTGTCACCGGAGTCACTGCGTTTGGCCTGTTTATCGCTCTCGATGACTTGCTGATCGATGGGCTAGTGCACATCAGTAGCTTACGCAACGACTACTATCACTATGATCCTCTGTTGCAGAGATTAACTGCGGAGCGTGGCGGCGAGGTGTTTTGTCTGGGCGACCGAGCTCGAGTTCAGGTAGCGCGGGTATCGGCTGAAGATCGTAAAATAGATTTTGAATTGATTAATCATCAGGGAGCTAAGTAAAGCGCTCAAAGCACACGGTGGGTTTTGAGTTCGACAAGCATTATGAATACAAACCAGCACAAGACAGAATTTTTATACGGGTTGCATCCTTTGCAGGCACTCCTTGAATATCGGCCAGAGCAGGTCAAAGAGTTAGCTGTTCGCAAAGGTAAACGTTCTAGCGCGCAGGAAGCGTTGGTTGCGCAGGCTCGAACTGCGGGTATTAAAGTTGCCGAGGTGAGCGCAGATCAGTTGAATCGAAATACCGGCAATGGCGTGCACCAGGGGGTAATGGCTGAGGCAGAGCAACGTCCTGATCTGGGTGATACAGAGTTAGAACAGGTGCTGGCCAATAGCTCAGAACTACTGTTTTTAATTCTTGATAGTGTAGAAGATCCGCGCAATCTGGGTGCCTGCTTAAGAGTCGCCGATGGCGCCGGCGTAGACGGCGTGATTATCGCTCGTAGTCGTGGCGCGCGGCTAACCCCGCTGGTCGCTAAGGTGGCCTCTGGTGCTGCTGAGTCGGTACCTTGTTATCGAGTAGCGAATTTAGCTCGCACACTAAAGTTTATGGCAGATGTTGGGGTGCAGTTAGTCGGAGCAGCCGATGAAGGAGCTGATTCTCTCTATGACCTGAAACCGGAGCAAATCACCGCATTGGTGATTGGTCATGAGGGCTCGGGTTTGCGACACCTTACCCGCCAGCATTGCTCTGAATTGGTGGCGATACCGATGCTGGGTACAGTGGAAAGTTTGAACCTTTCGGTGGCCGCTGGCGTGATGCTTTATGAAATTCAGCGTAAACGGCTAAAATTGAACGTAAATAATTGTTGATTAGTCGGTTTTCCCTTACAATGCGCCGCCTTCGTTGATACTCAGCTTGAGCCCAGCGGCTTGAAAACTGCAGTAAAGCACGAAGTAAAAACCATTCTCTGGCTCCAATAGCCAGATTACTCCTTGCTCGGCACTGAGTTGTCGGGCTTCATTCCGTGAGGAGCTTTAAATGAGACATTATGAAATTGTCTTTCTGATTCACCCTGATCAAAGCGATCAGGTACCTGCCATGATCGAGCGTTATAGCAACGTGGTTACCGAAAGTGGTGGTGTGATTCACCGTGTCGAGGACTGGGGTCGCCGCCAGTTAGCTTATGCGATCAATAAGGTTCGCAAAGCTCACTACGTGATGCTGAATGTCGAAGCCGACCAAAGTGCTATCGATGATCTTGCTACTCAATTTCGTTTTAATGATCTGGTACTGCGTAATTTGATTATTAAACGTGACAGCGCTATTACCGATGAGTCTCCAATGGCTAAAGTCGCCGCTGAAGAGCGCGAATCTGCTGCCCGGCGTTCTGCTGCAGTAGAGCGTAAGCCTGCTGCAGAGTCTGTTGTTGCTGCGCCTGTAGAAGCTGCAAGTACGGAAGAGGCGCCAGCCACGACCGAGACTGCGGCAGAAGCGCCAGCCGCCGCCGAGAGTACTGAACAGCCTGCAGAAAGCGCTGATACCGATTCCAGCGAATAGCAGACGATAAAACGATTATAGCGCTGCGCCAATTGATGGCAGCAGTGGTACTAGTTTGACAGGAGATTGACAATGGCTCGTTACTTACGGCGTCGTAAATATTGCAGATTCACCGCAGAAGGTATTGTCGAGATTGATTATAAAGATCTCGATTTGCTGAAGCAGAACGTTTCTGAAACTGGAAAAATCATCCCGAGCCGGATTACCGGCACTAAAGCGCATTATCAACGGCAGTTGGCAACAGCTGTTAAGCGAGCTCGTTTTTTGGCCTTGCTGCCATACTCTGACGCTCATTCCTGATTGCGGGGAATGTCCCAAGGTTTGTCGGTAGGGCAGAGTAATTGAGTCGTTGGTTGGTGCTCGTCTCAGCCGGG
>JAESTY010000286.1 GCA_016763355.1 Immundisolibacteraceae bacterium | reverse complement strand
TGCAGCGCCCTGGCCCAGGTGCGGCCGGATGACCTGGCGGCGGGGGTGATCAAAGCCCTGGTCGAGCGCAACGACTTTGATCCGGCGCTGATTGATGATGTGATTATGGGTTGCGCCTGCCAGTCCGGCGAAGATAGCCGCAACGTGGCCCGTTATGCCAGTCTTTTGGCAGGGCTGCCGGTGTCGGTCAGTGCCCAAACCGTGAACCGGCTTTGTGGCAGTAGCCTGGCGGCCATTATCGATTCAGCGCGGGCCATTACCTGCGGTGAAGGTGATCTGTTTATCGCCGGTGGCGTTGAAAGCATGACCCGGGCACCGCTGACTTTTAACAAGAGCAACACCGCTTTTAGTAAAGACATCACCGTTTATGACAGCGCCATTGGTGTGCGTTTTCCAAACAAGGCATTCGGTAAGCAGTTTGGTCACGATGCCATGCCGGTGACCGCCGATAAGGTGGCCGAGGTGGAAAACATCAGCCGAGAACAGTGTGACCAGTTTGCGTTTAACTCCCAGCAGAAATGGGAACAGGCCACCGCTGCCGGCTATTTTGCCGAGGAGATAGTGCCGGTATCGATTCCCCAGAAGCGCGGCAAGCCAGCGATTGTGGTTGAAGTCGACGAACATCCCCGCGCAGGTGCCAGCCTTGAGAAAATGGCCGGTATGAATCCGCTATTTGAAGATGGGGTGGTGACCGCTGCTAATGCTTCCGGCGTGAACGATGGTGCGGCGGCAGTGATTGTCGGTAGTCGAGAATTTGGCGAGCAGCACAAATTAAAACCCATCGTGCGCATTCTCGGTGGCGCAGCCGCGGGGGTAGAGCCTTCGGTCATGGGCTTAGGCCCAGTGCCTGCTTGCCAGAAGCTACTAAAACGGCTGAATTTAACCCTGGATCAAATGGACGTGATCGAAATTAACGAAGCCTTTGGCGCTCAGGTCTTGGGTGACCTTAAGCAACTCGGTATCGCTGCAGATGACCCCCGGGTGAATCCCAACGGCGGTGCTATCGCAGTCGGCCATCCGCTGGGGGCCTCTGGTGCTCGGATTGCTTTAACCGCAGCTCATCAGCTTAAACGCAGGGGCGGTCGTTATGGACTGATCTCGATGTGTATCGGTGTCGGCCAGGGCATCGCCATGGTAATCGAGCGGGTGGAATAATAATTTGAGTAGGCTCTTGTCAGCCCAGGTGGATTTTTTAACCGGGCTGTTGGTGAAGTCGGCACCCGCGTTCACTTCGCGATGTCCCTGTCTTGGGCCTATTTAAGGGATAGCGGAACAGCAGTAAAATCCGTGGTGCGGTTACCAGCCCCTTTTTTAAGCACTATCATTGCGGTTTGGAGCATTAAGCGATCTTGATGAATCCTTCCAATTCCAACAACCCCCTTAATTGAGTACCTATGACCCCTGTTGAAATGTTGATGATGATTGTTGGTGGCCTGCTGTTCGCGGCCGCTGGGTTTATGGCTGCGCGGATGGTTTTTGGTGGTAGGGCCGAGCTACTGCTGAGTCAACAGCGGCAGTTAGAAAATCGCAATCAGGAACTACAGCAGCAGATTGACCAACTCAGCGGCCT
This sequence comes from Immundisolibacteraceae bacterium, assembly GCA_016763355.1. GTDB lineage: Bacteria > Pseudomonadota > Gammaproteobacteria > Immundisolibacterales > Immundisolibacteraceae > QNFC01. The sequence goes on along the minus strand of JAESTY010000286.1, from coordinate 1,435 downwards.
GGAAGCAGAACAGATTCGCTTTGAAGAACAGCTTAAATCCGCAGCTCAGCAGCAGCAGCAAGCTCAGGCTGCGCTGGTTGCAGCCAACGAAAAGCTTAATCAACTCAATCAGCAGGTATCTGAATTAAAGCAGCAACTCGGTGCCGCCGGGGAAGTGGGCCAGCAGTTGGCGGCTCGTCAGGCTGAGAACCAGCAGCAGCAGGAACAGCTCATTGATCTGCGTAGTGAATTGTCCCGTAGCGAAGAGGCGCGCCAGCACGAGCAGCGCAATACCCGTGAGCAGGTTGAACAGTTTGAGAAAACCCGGGCGCAGCTCAAACTGGAGTTTGAGCAGCTTGCCAATAAGATTTTTGAAGACAAACAAAAACAGTTCACTACTCAGAATCAGCAGGGCGTAGAGTCGCTGTTAAAGCCATTTAGCGACCAGATCAAATCTTTTCGTGACAAGGTTGAGCAGGTCGCTATGGAAGATGTTAAGGGCCGTGCGACTCTAAAAACTGAGTTGCAGCAACTTCGCGAACTCAATCAGCAGATCACCGAAGACGCCTCCGATCTGACCCGAGCGCTCAAGGGTGACAAAAAGCTTCAGGGCAACTGGGGGGAGACGCAGGTCCAGATGATTCTAGAACGGTCGGGATTACGTGTAGATCATGAATATCGACGAGAAGAAAATTTTAAAGATGAAGCGGACCAGAATAAGCGGGTCGATTTTATTGTCGACCTGCCGGACGACAAACACCTGATTATTGATTCGAAGGTGTCATTAATTGCGTATACCGAATTCGTCGCGGCTGAGGACGAGAACAGCCAGGATGCGGCGCTAATCAGACATGTAGATGCAGTGAAAAAGCACATCAAGGATCTTAGTGGCAAAAACTACACACATTTGAAGGGTGTGACCTCCCCTGATTTCGTGTTTATGTTCATGCCGATTGAGCCGGCTTTTAATTTGGCGATGATGGCGGATCAAAACCTGTTCAACACCGCTTATGAACAAAATATTGTAATTACCACACCCAGTACCCTGATGGCGACTTTGCGAATTGTGGCCAATATTTGGGCGAACGAACGCCGCAATCAAAGCGCACAGATAATTGCTGACCAGGCGGGCAAGGTCTACAACAAGCTGGTCGGTGTAGTCGAGAAGATGGAGAAACTAGGCGCCCAACTGCAAACGGTAAACAAGACTTATGAGGGTGCCTGGAATAGCCTTAAAGATGGCCGCGGTAACCTGGTGGCGACCACACAGAAGTTTGTTGACCTTGGTGTACGGGTTAAAAAAGAATTGCCGCAGGCGTTGCTTGAATCTGCAGACCCGGCCGACGAGAGTGATCTAGACCCGACAGAGGTAGGGCAGAAAAAGAACGGAGCCAAGGCGGGTAAGCGTCGTTCAAATAAGCCAGAACCTGAGCCCGAACTTGAGCCAGCACCAGCT
>JAESTY010000285.1 GCA_016763355.1 Immundisolibacteraceae bacterium | reverse complement strand
TGTATGGATGGTCGAGATCGGGTGATCGACTATGTGGCCCGCCGTTACGGTCGCGACCGGGTCTCACAGATCATCACCTACGGCACCATGGCCGCTAAGGCGGTGATCCGCGATGCGGGGCGGGTGCTGGCGCATCCCTATGGCTTTGTCGATACCCTGGCGAAATTGATCCCAATGGATCTGGGTATCACCCTCGATAAAGCACTTGAACAGGAAGAGCAGCTCAGCAGCCGCTACGAAGAAGAGGAGGAAGTACGCACGCTGATAGACCTGGCCCGTTTTCTCGAAGGGCTGGTTCGCAATGCGGGTAAACATGCCGGCGGTGTGGTGATTGCGCCCAAGCCGTTAACCGAATTCACCCCACTTTATAGCGAGCCCAATGGCGAAAGCCAGGTAACCCAGCTCGATAAAGACGATGTTGAAAGCATCGGTCTGGTGAAATTCGACTTTCTTGGCCTGCGCACACTGACCATCATCGAGCAGGCGGTTACCACTATTCGTGGCTCCAAAGCCGATCAGAAAGAACTCGATATCGAGTTAATACCGCTGGATGATCCCGATGTTTTTACCATGCTTAAATCCGGCCAGACCACGGCGGTTTTTCAGCTCGAATCCCGGGGTATGCAGGATCTGATTAAACGCTTAAAGCCGGATAATTTTGATGACATCGTTGCGTTGGTTGCCTTGTTCAGGCCCGGTCCATTGCAATCGGGCATGGTCGATGATTTTATTAATCGAAAGCACGGATTGGCGGCGGTAGATTATCTGGAGCCAAGCCTGGAGCCGGTGCTAAAGCCGACTTACGGAGTCATTCTGTACCAGGAACAGGTGATGCAGATTGCCCAGGTACTGTCCGGGTTTAGTCTCGGTGGGGCCGATTTACTACGCCGGGCAATGGGTAAGAAAAAAGCTGAGGAGATGGCCAAACAGAGGGTCGATTTCGTCTCCGGTGCCGCCGCTCGAGGTGTCAGTGAAGCCCGCGCCGGCGATATTTTTGACCTGATCGAAAAGTTTGCCGGTTACGGATTTAATAAATCTCATTCCGCTGCTTATGCACTGGTCTCTTATCAGACCGCCTGGTTAAAACACCATTTTCCTGGGGCCTTTATGGCAGCGGTGCTGTCTGCTGATATGGACAACACCGACAAAATTGTCACCCTGGTGGAGGACTGTCGGCGTCTGAAACTTGACGTATTGCAGCCGGATATAAATCACAGCCAGTTTAAATTTTCGGTCGATGATGATCGCACCATCCGCTACGGACTCGGTGCCATCAAGGGGGTTGGTGAAGGCGCGGTTGAGGCGGTGATTGCAGAGCGACAGCAGAATGGGGCCTATGCGGATCTGTTTGAATTTTGTCGCCGGGTGGATCTGCGCAAACTCAATCGGCGCACATTGGAAGGCTTGATTCGCTCCGGGGCACTGACCAGTCTGAGCGACAACAGAGCTTCATTGCTGGCATCACTGACCATGGCGCTGGACAGCGCAGAGCAGGGCGCTCGTAATCAGGAAAGCGGTCAAACCGATATGTTTGGTGCGATCGTTTCAGACCAGTTACCAGCGGATCTGATTGTGGTGCAGCCCTGGACCAAACGAGAATTACTCCAGGCTGAGCGTACCTCGCTAGGGCTTTATCTGACCGGTCACCCGATCGAAACCTACGAGCAGGAGCTGTCCCAGTTTGTACCCAGAAGGCTTTCCGAAGTCGGTAAATCGGTTGGAAAACGAACCCGCATAGCAGGGTTGGTAACAGAAGTCCGAACTCTGTCTCGGGGCCGCAAGACCACCTTTGTGACTCTGGATGATCGTACAGCACGTATCGATGTGACCGTGTATGAACGATTGCTGGATAAATGCCGTGATCTGCTGATCAAGGATAAGGTGGTGATCATTGAGGGTAATGTCGAAGAGGATGACTATAACGGCGGTCATAAAATTATCGCCGAAGATGCTCTAGACATTGACCATGCGCGTGAACATTACGCCATTTCTCTGTGTGTTAATCTGGTTGCCAACGGCGCTGATTCACTGCCCATTAATGAATTAGCCCAGGTTATCGAACCCTTTAAGGGCGGACGCTGCCAGCTACGATTTAGTTACCGAAGCGCTGTTGGCAAAACCAATCTTCGGGTCGCCGATGAATGGCTATTACGCCCCACCGAAGAGTTGTTAACTCGGCTTAATGGCTGCGTAGGGGTGGAGTCCTGTCAGGTGGAATACCGCTAAGATCAGCAACCGCTCAACTTCAATAATATTTGGTATTCGTGATGGTGATTGCGAGTACTTTTAAAACAACTGAGAACATAATTTCATGGCAATGCAATTCCTTGATTTTGAACAGCCCATAGCAGAGATGCAGGCCCGGGTGGAGGAACTGCGACTGCAGGTCAGCGGCCACGACGTCAATATCAATGAAGAGATCGATCGACTTAACGAAAAATGTGCCTCCCTTACCGAGTCGATTTTTAGCAAGCTGACTCCCGCCCAGGTGTCAAAAATGGCGCGTCATCCAGAGCGCCCCTATACCCTCGATTATATTGATCAACTGTTTACCGATTTTCAGGAACTTCACGGCGATCGTGCGTTTGCTGATGATGCCGCTATGGTGGGTGGTTTAGCCCGGCTCGACGGTCGTCCGGTGATGGTGATCGGCCAGCAGAAAGGCCGCACCACCACCGAAAAAGTCGCCCGTAATTTCGGCATGGCCAAACCAGAGGGTTACCGAAAAGCCAAACGGCTGATGGAGCAGGCCCAACGTTTTAACCTGCCATTGATTACCTTTATCGATACGCCGGGCGCTTATCCAGGGATTGATGCGGAAGAGCGAGGCCAGAGTGCGGCTATCGCCGAGAATCTGTATCTGTTATCAGGTTTGACCGTGCCTATTATCTGTTTGGTGATTGGCGAAGGCGGTTCCGGTGGGGCGTTGGCGATTGGGGTTGGTGATCACCTGGCGATGCTCGAATACAGCACTTATTCGGTGATTTCACCGGAGGGCTGCGCGGCGATTCTCTGGGGGAGTAACGATAAGGCGGATCTGGCAGCACAGGCGATGGGTATTACCGCGCCACGTTTGCTGGAATTAGGCCTGATCGATAAGTTAATTGAAGAGCCGCTCGGTGGTGCTCACCGGGATGCGGATCAAATCGCTGCTTCGCTAAAGTCACATCTACTTGAGGTACTCGATCAGCTCGAGCAGCTGCCAGTTGACGAGTTAATTGCACAGCGTGCAGAGCGGCTCGCCGGTTACGGTGTCTACAACGATCCCAGCGCCTGATAGTGACCAGCAGATAACTGCTGATAAGCCGTCACAACGGCTAGCGCCGGCTGCACAGGTAGAAGCCACCTTCGCCGCTGCATTACAAAGTCAAAACCGGCTATCTAGTCTAGCCAGTCCAGTCCAACCAGCTCGATTAAAGCGGGTTGTGGTGGCCTTCAGTGGCGGCCTCGATTCCACCGTACTATTGCATCTTGCTGCCTCTCAACGGGGTCAAGCGATTAGTGCTGATTTGCTGGCGATTCATGTTGATCACAACATCTCCCCACTATCAGCGCAGTGGGCCGCCCATTGCGGTCAAATTGCCCAGCAATGGCAGGTGGCCTATGTTTGCAGCCAGGTTGAACCCGGGCTACTAGCAGGCGG